>JBHHTZ010000243.1:0-6065 GCA_046753605.1 Anaerolineae bacterium | reverse complement strand
TCCCACTCGACGCTGATGCCCCGCTTCACACTCTGATAGGCCGGGCAGCCGCGTGAGTAGACCGCCAGTGCCCGGTCTGCGGCCTCACGTTTGTCCGCCGGCACCTTCAGATGGTACTTCACCCGGATGTCGGTGATCACCATCACACCATCCAGGTTGCGGATGTCGCCCTCGACGTCGGAGTAGAGTTCGCCCGGCTCGTACGTGATCCCGCGCGCTGCCAGCGCGCCAGCCAATGTGCCGGTCAGTCAACCACCCACCGAGGCAACCAGGTGGTCCAGCGTAGCCGGAATATCCTCGTCCGGCTCCAGCCCGTAGAACTCCTTGATCCCACCGTGGACTCCAAAGTAGATGGGGTCGTCAAAGCCCTCAACGTAGGCCCGGCGCTTGGGTCGCTTGTCCTGGAAAATGCGGATTCTTGATGTATGCACGAGTTCACCCATGAAATGTCCTCCTCTTTTGACTGTTTGTAGTCAGGCACGCAGCCCTTCGACGTGGCTCACTACGAGCCGCCTTTCGTTGTTACGTGCGCGATATCCATAGTATAACATCGGATGGCAAGCCGGCCTGTGGTCTGTCGTACGAAACATGCTGCAATACCGGGCTGTGTCTTTGACTCTCTGGAACCGCTGTGGTATACTTTTCCTTGACAGGGCGGATAGCTCAATTGGTTAGAGCGCTTGCCTTACACGCAAGAGGTTGCAGGTTCGAGTCCTGCTTCGCCCACCTTGGGGATCAGAGATTGGATATTGGAGAGTAGTCCGGAGCGCCCGGCGTGCGATGTAAGCGCGCCGGGCTTTTTGTTGCAAGCCAGGAAAACGACATGAACACAACATGGCTGAATGGTGTCCTGTTGGGCATCGCAGTGGCTGCACCCCTGGGGCCGGTCAACGTGGCTGTGATCCGGACCGGTCTCCGCGCCGGCTTCTGGCCGGCCTGGCGCATCGGCATCGGCGCCGCCACGGTTGACTTTGTCTACTGCACACTGACCTATCTGGGACTGGCGCCTGTTTTGACGCGGCTGCCCGCCTTTAAGCCGGCGTTGTGGCTCATAGGCGGAGCGTTTCTGATCTATCTTGGTCTGAATGTGTTGCGCACTGACACCTCGCCGCAGTCGGATGCTGTCGCCGGCGGCGATGTGGCCCGGCCATACCTGACGGGTGTGACGATAACGTTGTTGAACCCCATGACGATCATCGCGTGGGCGGTCATTGCCGCCCCGTTCTTCGCCGCCGGCCTGGAATCGGCGCCGGCGGTCAGGTTCATCGCCGGCATCAGCACCGGGGTAATCATCTGGTTCGGCGGGCTGGCGGCGTTGCTGCACGGCGGACGCCGGTTCGTGGGTCCACATCTGTTTCGGCTGGTCGGAGTGGTGTGCGGCGTGACACTGGCGGGGTTTGGCGGGTGGTTCGTGCTGCGTGCAGCAACCTGGACCTGGGGCGGCGTCGGTTTTTGACCAGCCGGCGTCAAGGTGCTACAATCTGTAAGAGTCGGCAGCCATGAGCGAGAAACCGCTGGAACTTGTCGTCGGGGAGATGCTGCGGGCGCAGGGGCTAACCCTCGGCGTGGCAGAATCGAGCACTGGTGGACTGCTGGGCCACCGGATTACGGAAGTGCCGGGGAGTTCGGGCTACTTCGCGGGCAGTGTCGTGCCTTACGCGCGCTCTGCGCAGGAGCAGATTGTCGGCGTGGCCCAGGCGACGCTGGAGCAGTACGGCGTGGTCAGCGAGGCCACGGCGCGGGAGATGGCACGCGGCGCGCGCCGGCTCTTCGAGACAGACATTGGCCTGTCGGTGACGGGGATCGCCGGCCCGGCCGGACGCAGAAGGTCGAAAAAGCCCGTTGGGTTGACCTACGTCGGGCTGTCGGCCGTGGACATCGAGGCCTGTGAGCGGCATCTGTTCGAGGGCAGTCGATCCGAAAACAAGTGGCAGTCTGCCGAAGTTGCACTGCACCTCCTCAAACGCTATCTTCAACGGCGAATCGAGCTGCCCGAACTGCAACGGAGCGTGGATAGCGTGGACCCTCGGAGCGCACCGAGGCTTGTTGTGGTCAAGCCAGCGGAGGCCGGCGTCTCGCAAGCCCCGATTGGCAGGCGATTGGGGGTGCTCTCCAGCGCGTTCAACCCGTTGACCTCGGCTCACGTTCGTATGGCCCGGCTGGCGATGCAGGAGTATCGCCTCGCCGAGGTGATGCTCGAACTCTCGAAGGTCAACGTGGACAAACGGGTCTACGGCGCCTCGCTGGCGGAACGTTTGTGGATGCTCGAGCGTTTTGTCGAAGGCCGGCCCCGGTTTTCGGTGGCCATGTGCAGCCATGCGCGCTTTATCGACAAGGCCAGGGCCATTCGGGCGGCAGTAGCGGATGACATCGACCTGTACTTCATCGTCGGCTACGACACCCTGGTGCGGGTCTTTGATCCGAAATACTATCACAATCTGAGCGCCGAGCTGGGGGAGCTTTTCGACCAGAGCCAATTCATCGCAGCCAATCGCGGCGAACACAGCCTGGCCGATGTTGAAGAGTTCCTGGAACAGCCGGCCTATCGGTCCTTTACCAACAAGATACACCTGATCGAGCTGGATGCGTTTCATGCCAGTCTTTCCTCTACACAGGTGCGGGAACTTGTCGAACAGGGCGAATCCATCGCGGGACTCGTGCCGGACGAAATCGGGGACCTAATTCCTCTGACGGCACTTGTAAGGGCGAAGTAGCACCGAGACCTTTAGGGTTTTGAAAACCCTAAAGGTCTGCCTGGAGGTCGTCCAGGAGCAGCGGGAGTTCGTCGAGGCTGTGGATAGTCAGGTGACCGTCGGTCTCGGCTGTGCGGTCGCGGTCCACGAGAACGCCGGCAATGCCGACGCCCCGCGCTCCCACAATGTCGGCATCATAACTATCGCCCACGTGGAGCGTGTGGGCTGGATCAGCCGAGGTCTGCGAGAGAGCCGCGTGAAAGATTCGTGGGTGGGGTTTGGCTCGTCCGACCCGCGCTGAGGTGATGATCGCATCGAAGTAGGGGGTCAGGTTCAGGTTGCGGCACAGCGCCGGCAGGTGCCAATCCCAGTTCGACACGATAGCTAGTGTGTAGCGCCGGTCCCGAAGAGCCTGTAGAGCGTCTGGGGCCTCGGGGAACACGCGGTAGTTGACCGGATCAACAAACGCCTGAGTTACACGCTCGACGAGTTGGTGGCGATTGTCTGTGATACCCAGGCGATCCATAATCTCGTTCTCTATGGCCCACTTCCGCCGCAGGTCGCCAGCCTCGCTCGCATCCCACGCAGCCGTCGCATCTTCGGCGATCACCGCTCGCCACACTGATTCCACGACCTGGTCGAGCGTGTTTCGGTCGATGGCGACGCCGGCCTCGCTGTACGCTTTGTGGTATACGTCGGCCCACGAGGGGTAAGGGAAGACAAGCGTGTAACCCATATCGAGGAAAATCGTATTGTATGGCATAGAAGACTTCAATTCAGCACCCACTTCTTCCCACGAGGTCCGAAGAGTTTCAGAACCAGCAAGGAGAGTTCAAAATGCAGCAACTATCAGATTGGCAAGCGACCGCCGTGAAGGCGGTCTTCGACCTGGAAGGTCGCATTCGCCCGCAGACCTTCGTTTGGGGTGGACAACAGTGGCCCGTCACTGATGTGGGCCGGCAGTGGACCGACAAGGACGGTCTGCACCATGTTCTGGTGATGATATCCGGGCCGCGCACCTTTGAATTGCGCTTCGACCCGGCATCCCTTCGATGGGAAGCCCAACGCATATCGGCTCCGACGGCCGCGTGAGAGAGTACGCAGCTCTGTGGCCCGCATAGTTGGCGCATCCCGACGTACCGCTGCTGAAACGGCGAAGGAGGTAAGCTCCAATCATGATCAAGACAGATCAATCTGTGCGGTGGCTACTGCCTAGTCGATGTCTGCGAAGATACCATCGCCGAGTTGCTGCACTCCCCTGGGTGGTCGCTGGCGGGCCGGCAGCGGAGGGGCTGCCGGCGGCGTGAGAGATCCCTGCCCGAGGCGTTCCCGCACCCTTTGAATTACGGCTTGTACTTCTCTTTCGTCGATGTCAACCATTGGTGTGCTCACCCACGATGTTCGGGCTGAGTTCGACGTTGCCGGCTTCTGGTTCATCTGAAATCTCGATAAGGCATTGTGCTACAACTAGATGCCAAGCACCTTGAAAATCTCTCGCCTCACGTCATCACTGTTCAGCACATCTTCCACCATAAACCAGTGGTCAATATCGCTCTGATGGACTGCCAACTCCTGTTTGGCTTGGTCAGTCATTGAAACTCCGGGGATGATGAGCACAGTTGTCGCACCTGGGTTCTCTTGTTTCGCTCGACTTAGGCTCTTTATAACGGCCCCTATACGCTCCAAGACTCCAGCAGTATCTATACCACCTTTGATTTCCACAGCGATTAGGGTTTGATGATCCTCATCATAGAATGCCAGGTGGCGAGGCCACTTTCTTACGCTCCTGACGGCTTTCGCCAGACCGTGATGCTCTTGCGCAATGCGGCTCGGCCATATTTACCCATCTGCTGGCTACTATTTCCTTTGCGTTGTGGCAAAACGTAGATCTTGACCGGCTCAAATCCAACCTGCTCGGCCAGATTTGTAGTCAGTGTATCAACAGGAATGATCTCGCCGGCATAACGAACATTATCGTTGACAAATGCCACATGCGCGCCACTCTGACACACGCGCTGCAGTTCTGTAAACACAAAGGTTAACTCGGTAAAATATTGAGCGATCATCGTCAACACTCCCGTGTTGTTGATCTCGCCAAGTTCGTTTCTGACCTGCAACGCAGCATTGATCTCCGCAAGAGCCTCGTTACTCTGGACTACATCTGCGACATAGAGGTAGCGGTCATATTGACCGATAGCGCGGTAAAACTCTTTGAGTTCATCTAGCTTTGAGTGACTCTCCACTGTGCATGACAACTGACTTTGCCGCAGATTAAAGATTTCCTCGTCTACGCCCAGGTAGGCCAACTCGAGGGCATAAGTTCTGGTGTAATCGTACCTGTTTGCATACGGGGGGGAGGTGATGACAGCATCAAACTGGTCGGCTTCCATCTCTGGAAGCACATAGAGTGTATTGCCGTCTATCAACTGCTGGTAGCTCCCCGGAGGAGGGTCACTCTGCAATCTGGACACATCAGTAACGATCTTGCTGAGTGCTTCAGTAAACGCTTCCTTTGCACTTGGTAGTTTTCCTTTGTAAATACCCTTGAATGGCTTTTTGCCTTGTGCTATTCGCTTCGCATTACGCTCGACCATTTTTTGCGCCCGCCTGTCCCAGCGCAAGAACTGACCATCTTTTCTAGTATAGCTGATTCTTTCTATAATGCTGATCAAGGCCAGCCGGCACAGAACTTTGGCCTCCTCACTCGCGTCCAGGGCTTCAATCCAATGCTTGTAGGCCATCAAGTCACGTTCTGCTTGCTCGGGAAACGCTGTTTGGGTGATTGCCAGGTGGGGAAACCCATCGTGTGTTGTTGGAGGCGTCGTCTTCCTAGCCAATCTGGCGATGTATCGCAGTTCATCCAAATCGCAATCGAATGCCTGGGACTTGGCTGTCCACGCTAGATGGCAATGTGGTAGCAGTTCAATACCCACCGAGTTGATGCCAAGCATCTGGGCAACCAGCAATGTCGTACATGAGCCAGCAAAAGGATCGAGAACTGTATCGCCGGGACCGATACCGAATTTTCCGATCAGGATCTCGACCAAGCTGTCCGAGAAGCCTTCACGGTACTTGATCCAGCTATGCAAGATTTTGGTCTTGTTGGCTTGGAAACTGACAAGTTGTCGATTGAACTCGTCGGTTTCTTCCATTAGGTGCTTGTAGCGGTCTTCTAACACAATGCGGGCGTCTTCGGGGCATACGCCGCCGTGCGAGAATGTATCGCGCTTCAGACTCGTTTGGTTTCTTGCAACGTTGGGGAAAAATGATAGTTGTTGCATACAGCAGGCGACCTCACTTGTGATGTAACGTCTAGACATGAGCCGGCGGGTGGTGAATGCCCAACTGGTTCATCAACTCATCGACAGACAG
>JBHHTZ010000242.1:0-6087 GCA_046753605.1 Anaerolineae bacterium | reverse complement strand
CACGGTTCCAGGGATTCCTCACTCCGCTGGCGCTCCGTTCGGAATGACATTAGAGCGCGAAGGCCGGGGACCGATGACGAACTTGACATAGAATGACCAACAGTATCACTTCATGCCCGTGCGGGCGCCGGCTGAGATGCAACGCGCTATTACCGGATTGTTTTCTCAAGATTCATCATTCGCCGCACAGTCATCGGTCGGGAGACCTCGCCCAACTGGAGGATCCGGGGGGAGTGGGTGAAAGGCGGCCTTGCTGAAGTGGTTACAGCCCGGCTTCGGATCGAAGCACTTCTGCTTTGTCAGTTCGTTCCCAGGGGGCGTCGATGTCGATGCGACCGAAGTGGCCGTAGCTGGCCGTCGCCTCATAGATGGGCCGGCGCAGGTCCAGGTCGTGGATGATCGCCCCCGGCCGGAGGTCGAAGTAGGCGCGGATGAGGGCTTCGATGGTCGCATCGTCTACGCGGGCGGTGTCGAAGGTGTTGAAGTTGATGGCAACCGGCTGCGCCACGCCGATAGCGTATGCCAACTGCACTTCGAAGCGGTCGGCGATGCCGGCGGCGACGACGTTCTTGGCCACGTAACGCGCCGCGTACGCCCCCGACCGGTCCACTTTCGTCGGGTCCTTGCCGGAGAATGAGCCGCCGCCGTGGCTGGCCATGCTGCCGTAGGTATCTACCATGATCTTGCGACCGGTCAGGCCGGCATCCCCCTGCGGCCCACCGATCACGAAACGTCCAGTGGGGTTGATGAGGTAGCGCGTGTCTCTGTCCAACAGTCCATCGCTCACCACTGGCTTCACGACGTACTCGATGACGTCCTCCCGAATCTGGGCCTGGGAGATTTCCGGCGCGTGCTGCGTCGAGACGACAACGGTGTCGATGCGCGCCGGCTGGCCGTGCTGATACTCCACCGTGACCTGGGATTTGCCGTCCGGCCGCAGATAGGGCAGGGTGCCGTCGCGGCGAACGTGAGCCAGCCGCTTGGTGAGCCCGTGGGCCAGGCTGATAGGCAGCGGCATGAGCTCGGGCGTCTCGCGGCAGGCAAAGCCGATCATCATGCCCTGATCGCCGGCGCCGACCGCTTCGATCTCCGCGTCGGTCATCTCACCGCGCTTCGCTTCCAGCGCCCGGTCAACACCCAGAGCAATGTCAGAAGATTGCTCCTTGATGGACGTGATGACGGCGCAGGTCTCGTTATCGAAGCCGTATTTGGCGCGGGTGTAGCCGATGCGACGGATCGTTTTGCGCGCAATCGTCGGGATGTCCACGTACGTGGAGGTCGTGATCTCGCCGATCACCATGACCAGGCCCGTGGTAGCAGCGGTCTCACATGCGACGCGTGCGTCGGGGTCGTCCCGAATGATCGCATCCAGGACCGCGTCCGAAATCTGGTCGCAAATCTTATCGGGATGCCCCTCGGTCACAGACTCCGAGGTAAACAGGTAACGCGGTGCTTCCATCAATGCTATGCTCATGATTCTTGTCCTTGTGTAAACCTATATTGGCGAGACTTCTTCTTCGGCCAACAAGTCTGTGGGCAAGGTATCAGATATTGGATATTGGATATTGGATATTAGGTATTGGGTATTCTGCTTCCGGCAACCAGCACCCAATACCCACTATCCAATACCCAATACCCAATACCCAATATCCAACACTCTACGTCCCCGCCTGCCAGGACCGCAGGTACCGCTCTTGCTCCGTTGTGAGCGTGTCGATTTCGATGCCCATGCCGGCCAGCTTCAGGCGGGCGATCCGCTTGTCGATGGCCTCCGGCACCGGATAGACCTGGGGCTGGAGGTCGCCGGCATGCTGGACCATGTACTCGGCCATCAGAGACTGGTTGGCGAAGCTCATGTCCATCACGCTGGCCGGGTGGCCTTCGGCGGCGGCCAGGTTGACCAGCCGGCCTTCCCCCAGCAGGTTGATCCGGCGCCCGTCGGCCAGCACGTATTGCTGGACGAATTCGCGCGGCCGGTGCACTTCCACCGCCATCTCCTCCAGTGCCGGGATGTTGATTTCGACGTTGAAGTGCCCTGAGTTGGCGACAATGGCAGCATCCTTCATCACCTCAAAATGATGCCGGTCAATCACGTTGACATCGCCGGTGGAGGTCACAAAGATGTCGCCTTGTCTGGCCGCTTCCAGCATCGGCATCACGCGGAAGCCGTCCATCACCGCCTCCAGGGCGCGCAGCGAATCGACCTCGGTGACGACTACGTTTGCGCCCATGCCCCGCGCTCGCATGGCGATTCCACGGCTACACCAGCCGTACCCCCCAACGACGAAGACCTTGCCGGCCAGCAGGATGTTGGTCGCCCGCACAATGCCATCGAGGGTGGATTGGCCGGTGCCGTAGCGGTTATCGAAAAAGTGCTTGGTGAGGGCATCGTTGACGGCCACGATGGGATAGCGCAGTACGCCATCGGCAGCCATGGCCCGCAGGCGGATCACGCCGGTCGTGGTCTCTTCCGTGCCGCCGATGACGTGTTCCAGCGAATCCGTCCGGTCCTTGTGCAACGTCGAAACGAGATCGGCGCCATCGTCCATGGTCATTTGCGGGGCATGATCCAGCACCGCGTAGATGTGCTTGTAGTACGTGTCGTTGTCCTCACCCTTGATGGCAAAGGTCGGCACGTCGTACAGCGCCGCCAGTGCAGCCGCTACGTCATCCTGAGTGGACAGCGGGTTGGAGGCACACAGGTAAACGTCGGCGCCGCCGGCCTTGAGGGTGCGCATCAGATTGGCCGTCTCCGTGGTGACGTGGAGGCAGGCCCCCATGCGTATTCCCTCCAGTGGTCGCTCCCGCTCAAACTGCTCGCGGATCAATCTCAGGACCGGCATCTCCTGCGCCGCCCAGTCGATCCGCCGCCGGCCATGTTCGGCCAGGCTCAGGTCTTTTACGTCATATTTCAGTGTCTGGGTAGACATTCTGTCTCCTTCCTCATATCCTCCGACCGATTTCCTCCCCGTCGCAACTCATCCACTTCCGGTGCGTCACCGAAGTTCTCGCGGTAGCGCTCAGCGAACTCGTCCAGCGTGTACTCGTGATTTTGCGTACCGGTCTCCTCCAGGACGTAGGCTGCGGCCAGAGCGCCGATGCGTCCCGTTGTCTCCCACGGGTATCCACGCAGGTAGCCGGCAATCAGGCCGGCGCGGTAGGCGTCGCCCACCCCGGTTGGGTCCACGTTGCGGCGCGGCGGCACGGCCGGGATGTCGATGCGCCGGCCTTCGACCATGATGTACGAGCCTTTTTCGCCGCAGGTGACGATGACCGTATTGACCAAATCCTGGATGTCTGCGTCGGACAGGCCGGCCTTTCGCTTCACCAGGCTGCACTCATAGTCATTCACGATGAATATCAGCGAGCCGGCGATACCCTTCACCAGTTCCTCCGGGCTCAGTCGCACGATCTGTTGGCTCGGATCGTAGATATACGGAATGCCCAACTCCCGACACTCGCGGACATACTGCACCATGGCCCCCGGGTCGTTGGGCGAGATGATGGCGATAGCGATGCTGTCCGGGTCCAGATCGTAGAAGGAGACCCGGCCGGCGTAGGCCATTGCGCCGGTGTAGAAGCTGGCGATCTGGCGATTGTCCTCGTCGGTGCTCACAAAAAAAGAGGCGGTGAACTCGTCCTCGATCTCCTTGATCAGCGATGTGTCGATTCCATGCGCCTCCAGCCATTCGCGATAGCTGTCGAAGTCCTGTCCGACCGTGGCCATTACGCGCGGGTGCTCGCCCAGCAGGCGTAGATTGTGGGCGATGTTGGCGGCGTTGCCACCCCGTTCCCGGCGCATCGAATCGACGAGGAAACTGACGCTCAGGGTCTCGATATGATCGGGTAGAATGTGCTCCGAGAAGCGTCCCGGGAAGTGCATGATGTAGTCGTAGGCCACCGAGCCGGCGCAAACGATGTTCAACCTTAATCCCCCTGTTCCATTTCCAAAACCTTTGTGAATCTGTCTTCAAACGGCGGGTAGACGACTCCCTTTTCGGTGATGATGGCTGTGATATACCGGTGAGGTGTGATGTCGAAGGCCGGATTGGCAACCTGGACACCATCTGGCGCAATGTGTTCACGGCCGATCCAGGTGACCTCCTCGGGATTGCGCTCTTCAATCGGGATGTCGGCCCCCGAAGCGACAGACATGTCGATGGTTGAGGTAGGGGCGGCGACGTAGAAGGGGACGTTGTTCTCCTTCGCCAGCACCGCCAGCTTGTACGTGCCGATTTTGTTGGCCACGTCGCCGTTCCTCGCCACCCGATCCGCGCCGACGATGACCGCATCGACCTGGCCCGATTGCAGGAAGTGGCCGGCAGCGTTGTCGGCGATGAGGGTCTGCGGGATGCCGAGGCGCTTGAGTTCCCACGTGGTCAGCCTGGCCCCCTGGAGCCGGGGCCGCGTCTCGTCTACCAGCACGCGGATGTTCTTACCCTGCTCGTGGGCAGCCCGAATGACGCCCAGGGCGGTGCCGTAGTCCACCGTGGCCAGGGAGCCGGTGTTGCAGTGATGGAGCACCGTCGCCCCCCGATGGATTAGCGCAGCCCCGTGCTGTCCGATCCGGCGGTTGACCTGAACATCTTCGTCCGCGATTTGCTGAGCCTCGGCCAGGACCGCCTCGCGAATCTCGTCGGGTGTGCGCAGCGACTCATCGTGGGCGCGCTTCAGGACCCGGTCTAGCGCCCAGAAGAGGTTGATGGCGGTGGGGCGCGCTTCGCGGAGGATGTCTGCCGCTTCGTTCAGATCGTCCAGAATCTGGTGGCGGGTGGTGGAGGGGCTGTTCCGCGCGGCCAGGGCCAGGCCGAAGCCGGCAGCGGCCCCGATGGCCGGCGCGCCCCGGATGTACATCTCGCGGATAGCGCGGGCGACGCCTTTGTGATCGGTGAACTCCGCGATCTCGTATTCATTTGGCAGCTTGCGCTGATCGATCATGCGAACAACGCCGTTATCCCACTCGATGGTGCGTTCCATGGCTGCCATTTCCCCTCAACAAAAAAGCCTCTCAAGGCAAGAGAGACCGAATTCTCTCTCATCTTCCAGGCATTTCTGCACCTGCCGGAATTGGCACCTGAGTCAGTGAAAAACCGACTGACCTGGTTGCCGGGGTTTCTCAGGGCCGGTCCCTCCACCCCTCTGGATGAGATTCCATCCACTATTTGTTTGCGCGTAGTATGATAGCACGTTTGGGGGTTGTGTGCAAAATGGCCGGGAGCGTTAAGGGCTTGGGACAAGAAACTGGCACAGACATTTTCGCACCAAGGCCTGATTCCAAACGGGGTTCTCCCATATGTAGTGGTTGATCGTCGCATCTTCTCCCAGATATAGTAGTCGGCCGATAAGTCGTCTCTTTCCTCTGCGTCGAAGAGATGGGCGGACCAGGCCACAGCATAGGGAAAATCGCCCCTTGGCGGAGATGCCACGAAACATAATTCGGCTCCTTCGCCGGAACCTGGTACAATACCAGGCATCACAAACTCCGAACGAAAGGAGCCGATGTCATGGATTGTACCAGACTGAACCTTGAAAAGCGAATCGTCTATCGGGGACTGGTCCTGCTGCTGTTGCTGGCGCTGGTGTGGCAATGTGGCCTGCTATTCCCCGCCCTCGGTCATAGGGTCTGGGCTGAGAGTCTGGTGCCCGGGCCGCGCCGGCGTCATTCCCGCTGCTATAGCCGCTACCGACAGGCGTGTTGGGACTTCTGGATGCGACGGGTCCAGGTGCTGCTATGTCGGGTGGGCCTGGTGACCGGTCTTTTGCTGTGGAGTGGCTGCGCCCAGCGCCAGCCGGCCAGTTGGGCGCTGTTGAGTGTGCCCGTGGTCGACGCCTGGCTGCCGCTGCTGGCGGTGACATGGCCGCGTCTGGCCCACAGCCGGGGCTACCGGTATGGAGTGCGGGGGCTGCATCAACTGTATCTGGTCGCTCTGGCGTGGCTGGTGGGTCAGGGACTGACCACCGCGCCGACGGGTGTCGCCGGCCTGCTGTTGGTGAGCGGGACAGTCAAGACCGCCGACGGCGCCCAGGCACGAGGCTGGATCGACGCGGATGGCACGTGGCACCTGGAGTTGACCGGTGAGGTGTTCC
>JBHHTZ010000241.1:0-6099 GCA_046753605.1 Anaerolineae bacterium | reverse complement strand
AGGAGCGATCCTGCGTCCCGCACCACCTGATCGACATCGTGGACCCGGACGAGGAGTTCCACGTGGCCCAGTTCCAGTCAGCCGCCTACGCCGTCATCGACGACATCCATCGGCGGGGAAAGGTGCCATTTCTGGTGGGGGGGACCGGGCAGTACGTGCAGGCCGTCATCGAAGGCTGGCAGATTCCACCGGTGCCGCCTGACCCCGATCTGCGAGCACGGCTCCGCGCCGAGGCGGAAGAGCACGGCCCCGACCACCTGCACCGCCGGCTGGCCCAGATCGACCCCGCAGCGGCCGCCAGAATCCACCCCAACAACGTCCGCCGCGTCATCCGCGCTCTGGAGGTGTACGTGGCAACAGGCCGGCCCATCTCCGCGTGGCAGGAGAAGCGGCCGCCGGCCTATCGCATCCTCCAGATCGGCCTGACCATGGAGCGCCAGGCCCTGTACGAGCGCATCGATGCGCGGGTAGACCGGATGATCACGGATGGACTGGTGGGTGAGGTGCGCGGCCTTCTGGAACGCGGCTACTCCTTCGCTTTGCCGGCCATGTCCAGCCTGGGCTACGGCGAGTTCGAGCCCTACTTCCGGGGTGAATCCACGCTAGACCAGGTGATCCAGGCCATCAAGCACGAGACCCACCGCTTCGTGCGCCACCAGTACAACTGGTTCTCCGAAAACGACCCCAACATCCACTGGTTCGATCTTTCGCCAGGCGGCGACGCATACGACGATATCCGCCGGCTGGTGGCCGGCTTTTTGAAAGCATCTTCGTAGTAACCGCTTCAGCGGTTCAGGTTCAAAGGTGTATTCCCAGCAAATCCCCCACCAGCGCGTATCCTGTCTCCAGCCGGCCTGCTCCTGGCCCCACCAACGTCACATCGCCCAGCAGGTCGGTGGTGTAGGTGATGGCGTTGGTCGCGCCGGCCACGTTGGCAAGAGGATGCTCGACGGGCAGGCGCGTTGGACGCACGCTGGCGCTGAAGCCGCCGGCCGTCGGCTCCACACTGCCGATCAGTTTCCAGCGCTCACCGTCGGCCTGCGCAGCCGCGATGTCGTCCGGTGTGAGCCGCGTGATGCCGTGGCGGTCCACGTCTTTCATCGTTAGCGGGATCCCCAGGATCAGATTCGCCAGGATCACGACCTTGCCGGCGGCATCGAACCCTTCCACATCGCCCACAGGATCTGCTTCGGCGTAGCCCCGCGCTTGCGCCTCGGCCAGGGCCTGGCTGTAGGTGGCCCCACCCTCCATCTGGGTCAGGATGTAGTTCGTCGTGCCGTTAAGGATGCCCTGGATGCGGCGAACACCCGCTGAGAGCAGGTCTTTGCCCAGGCGCAGGGCCGGCGTACCGCTCATCACCGTGCCCTCCACCCCGATTTCCGCGTTGTGAGTTCGGGCAAGTTCAGCCAGTTCGGGGTAGTGCAGGGCGATGGGGCCTTTGTTGGTGGTGACGACGTGCCGGCCGTGTTCCAGCGCCAGCCGCACATGGCTGAGGGCCGGCTCCCCCGTCTCCAGGTCGGTGTAGCTGAGTTCCGCGATGACGTCGGCGTTACTTTCGGCGATGGTGCGCATGGCGTCCCAGCCCCGATGGGGGGCCGCAACGCGATTCAGGTTGCCGTCAGCCTGAACCGCGTCGAGCAACTCGGCCACGTCCAGGCCGGCGGGGTTGAAGACGCTGCCTTTCAGCAGGTCACTGACAGCGACGATCTGGAACTGTGCGCCGAAACGCTCTGCCAGCACATCGCCCCGGTCCCGCAGAATCTGGGTTAATCCCTGGCCCACGGTGCCGAAGCCGATCAAGGCGAGTCGATAGGTGTGCATGTGGTCTCTCCTCCTGACTGGGAATTGCTCGTTGCCGGCTGCCAGAATATCACGAATTGATCGGTTTGTCAATGCAGATGTGGTTGACCAGTGTGAGTCGGTATGCTACAATCCCTGTCTGATGGCCGGCCACTATTCGCCCGCGATTTACAAACGAATTGATTGACTAACCGACGCCGGTCTGCTACAATTCTCTTCAGGCTAGCAAGGAGATGCAATGACGCCTTTTCGTCCTACCTACTACAACGTGCCCCATTGGGCAGAGGTCACCTTGTACGTCACCACCGTGGTGATGTTGGTGATCCTCGCCTACGGTATCTGGCGTCGCTTCGCGCTGTGGCAGCAGGGTCAGCCGGCCCAGCTCCCGGAGGCTTGGAGTGAGCGGTTCGGCCGGCTGCTCACCTTCGGTCCGCCAGGTCAGAGACGTGTCGGAGAGCGACTGTACCCCGGATCGTTCCACGCCGGCATCCTGTGGGGCTTCATCATACTGTTCATCGGCACCGCTCTCGCCACCATTGACTATGACATTGGGGTCCTGATCTTCGATGTCAAGGTGCTGCAAGGGCCGTTCTATCTGCTCTATGAGGTCGTGCTCGACATCTTCGGTGTTCTGTTCATCGCCGGCCTGCTGGTGGCAATGTACCGCCGCTACGTTGAGCGCCCAGAGCACATTTCTGCCCGGTGGGGATGGAGCCTGTGGTCGCTGTTGTTCATCAACGTCAGTGGCTTCCTCCTGGAAGGCTATCGACTGGCGTTGCAACAGCCGGCCTGGGCCAGGTGGTCGCCTGTCGGCTATGCCACGGGCCAGATTCTGGCTTCGCTGGGGCTGGTCGGCGACATCGGTCGTCCGATGCACCTGGCAATCTGGCTGATACACGTGTTTGCTGCGTTGGGGTTCCTGGCGCTGATTCCCTTCAACAACGTCATACACCTGGTGACATCATCGATCAACGTCTTCTACAGCCCACTCAGGCGGCAGACGCCGGCCGGCGCTGCCCTGGCGCCGATCAACATCGAAGATGCGGAGTTCTTCGGCGTGGGCGAGATCGGCGAGTTCACCTGGAAGCAGCGGCTGGGCTTCGATGCCTGCACCCGCTGCGGTCGGTGTAGCACGGTGTGTCCGGCCAACATGGCCGGCACGGCCCTGGACCCGAAACAGGTGATCGTGAATCTGGACAACCACATGAAAGTGTCGTTGAACGGAAACGGCCAGGGGGAGCTGCCGGCGCTTCACGGCGGCGTCATCGGCGCTGACGAACTGTGGGCCTGCACTACCTGCATGGCGTGTGTGCGCGCCTGTCCGGTATTCATCGAGATCGTGGATGACATCGTTGATCTGCGCCGTTACCTGACGCTCTCGGAGGGCGCTGTGCCCACCACCGCCGGCCAGACCATGCGCCAGATGATGCAGGCCGGCAACCCCTGGGGCTACCCCGCCGCCGATCGGCACAACTGGGCGGAAGGGCTGGACGTGCCCCAAATCAAGGAAGGCGAGCACGTCGAGTACCTGTACTGGGTTGGGTGCTCGGGGGCGTACGATAGTCGGAATCAGAAGATTGCGCGGGCTGTGGCGCGGGTGCTGAAGGCTGCCGGCATCAGCTTCGCGGTTATGTCGGAAGAGAAGTGCAACGGGGAATCAGCGCGCCGGCTGGGGGACGAGTATCTGTATCAGCAATTGGTCGAAGAGAATGTGGGGAATCTGAATCGATATTCGTTCAACAAGATCATCACCCATTGCCCGCATTGCTTCAACACGCTCAAGAACGAATATCCACAGTTCGGCGGCGAGTACGAAGTTGTCCATCACTCCCAGGTGATCGAGGAACTGATTCAGTCTGGGCGGGTGAAGCTGACCGAGGCTGAAACGCGGCGGATCACGTTTCACGATTCCTGCTATATCGGTCGCTACAATGGCGTCTTTGACGCGCCCCGCGCTTTGATCAACGCCCAGCAGGACCTCCATCTCGTGGAGATGGAGCGCATTCGCGACAACGGGCTGTGCTGCGGCGGCGGAGGCGGCCAGATGTGGATGGAAGTCGATGCTCAGCGGCCGGTAAACCTGATTCGTCTCGAGGAGGCGATGCACACCAACTCTGACGTCATTGGCACCACCTGTCCATTCTGCCTGACGATGCTGGACGATGCTGTAAAGACAGAGGGCGTTGAGGAGCAGGTCGTGGTGAAGGATGTGGCGGAGCTTGTGGCAGAAGTATTGCAAGATACGGGGAACTGAGGGGACCTTTGGGGAACTGGGCAACGAACTGCGAGGAACTCGCAGTTCCCCTGATTTCCCCTTCAACAATAATGAGGAGACATAGGATGGCAAGCTTTGGGAAGCAAGATGGAAGTATTGTTGACGAGTCTCAGGTGTTGCAGGCGCTGGGTACGGTCATCGAACCGGAGTTGCATCGGGACCTGGTGACGCTGAACATGGTCAGCGATGTTCAGGTTGATGGAGGAACTGTCGATTTCAAGATCACGCTGACCACGCCGGCCTGTCCGTTGCAGGACCTGATCGAGCGTGACGCGCGCGAAGCCGTGATGAAAGTGCCAGGCGTCGAGGTGGTGAATGTCCGCTTTGACGCCAGTGTCCCAAGAGACAATCGGCTTTTTGATCAGATTCAGCTCAGGGTGGGCAATGCGGTGGCTGTCGCCAGCGGCAAGGGCGGCGTGGGCAAGTCCACGGTCGCGGCCAACCTGGCCGTGTCCATTGCGCGGGATGGCGCCTCTGTGGGCCTGCTGGATGCGGACATCTACGGTCCGAATATCCCCCTCATGTTGGGTGCGAAGGGCCAGCGGCCGCGCGTGATGAACGAGAAGATCCAACCGGTCGAGGCCTATGGCGTCAAGATCATGTCGATGGCATTCCTTGTGGAGGAGGAGCAACCCATCATCTGGCGTGGGCCGATGCTGCACGGCGCCATTCGGCAGTTTCTGACCGATGTGGATTGGGGCGAGTTGGACTACCTGATTGTGGATTTGCCGCCGGGCACTGGCGACGCCCAGTTGTCGCTGGCCCAGTCGCTGCCGCTCACGGGCGGTGTGGTGGTGACAACACCCCAGGATGTGGCTCTCGCAGACGTGATCAAAGGGATTGCCATGTTCAAGCAGTTGAAGGTGCCCGTACTCGGCGTGATCGAGAACATGAGCTACTTCATCGCGCCTGACACCGGCAATCGGTACGAGATTTTCGGCCACGGCGGCGGTCAGAAAGTGGCCGAGCGCATGGGCGTTCCCTTCCTGGGCGAAATTCCCATTGATCCCAGGGTTCGCGAGGGCGGCGACGCGGGGCAACCCATCGTGGTCGCGGCGCCCGATTCGCCCGCCGGCCAGGCCCTGCGTGACATCGGCCAGAATCTGGCGGCCAAGATCAGCATCCTGCACCTCACCCGCGAGACGTTCGAGCCATCGGTTGAGTTGAGGGTCGTACAGTAGAGTGGGAGGAATTCACATGTCGAACACACAACCGTCTTCCATTCCGCCGGGCTACACCAGTGATGAAGATCGCGCTTTGCGGATGCTCACTTATGGCTGCTATGTGATCTCGGCGGCCGACGAGTCGGGGGCGCCGCAAGCGTCTACGGTAGCCTGGGTTTCACAGGCTTCGTTCAGTCCTCCGCTGGCAATGATCGCCGTGCACTCGGAGGGCTCCCTCTGCAAAGCGATCGATGCCAGCGAGAAGTTTGCCGTCAATATCATGGGCGAGGGCCAGGTTGATCTGGCAGAGCAGTACATCCGGCGCGCCACGTATGTGACGGCGGATGCAGATGATTTCGAAGCCGGCGCTATCGGCGTGCCCATCCTGAAAGATGCACCGAGTTGTCTGGAATGTCAGGTTGTCGGCAAACTGACTGGTGGGGACCACACCATCTTTGTCGGGCGGGTGGACGCCGGCGATGTTCAGGACACTGCGGCGCGCCCCCTGATGCTGGCCGATACACCCTGGGTGTATGCCGGCCTCGCCGGGCGAGAATAGATCACGTTTCCTTGACAGTGGGTGGCTTTGACACTAGAGTAGGTTTCGGATTTCTGGAAGCGTATTGGCGGCGCTTCCAGACCCCGATGCCCTCATGGTGGTAAGTTATGCGTGCGCCATGCTGTCAAAACATAGGTCGATGGTAGCTACTCAGCCTGGCGATTGATGAACCTTGAGAAAATAGTCCGGTAATAGCGCGTTGCATCTCAGCCGGCGCCCGCACGGGCATGAAGTGCCCGTGCTACGAAGCAGCGCCCGATGATGAACCTTGAGAAAATAATCCGGTAACAGCGCACTGCTTC
>JBHHTZ010000240.1:0-6106 GCA_046753605.1 Anaerolineae bacterium | reverse complement strand
CGCCCGAGGCAGCCCGATTATACACAAACGTCGGGGGCTTGTCAATCTTCCAACGGTTCGCCGGCGCGCGCGGCCTGGCGGTGTAGTGCGCGGGGTTGCGTTCGGGACGCCACAAGTCTATAATTCTCTCGCTCATGTTTGCCGGCCGGCCCAGGACAGGCGTGCCCGTGCTACGCAGCAGCGCCCGATGAAGTCGGGCTAAGCCCAATGCGGTTCAGATGAGGTCGCCAGAAACCAGGTTTCTCCGAAAAACCTGGTTTCTCTCCCCGCTAACTGATCAGTATTGGGGCTAAGCCGGCCACCTGGCCCGAGCCGGCGAGCAAGGTTCATCATTCGCCGGCTGAATCGACCTTACGCCCGAGGTAACAACCATGCCCGCAGCGAACCGATACCACTCCGAGCAGATTCTCGAACAAGCCGCGCAGTACGCCCGTCAGGCCCAACGCGACCCCGCCCGCATGCTGCGCGTGGTGGCCCTTCTGGCCGCGCCTGTACATGACCCCCAACGCCCCGACCGACCGCCTGAGTCCCTGGACCTGCGCACGGAGTGGCGACGTCTGGAGCAGGCTGTACGCGTGGCTCACGCGCCTATCCTGCTCGTCCGCCTGGTCCCACCCATTCTGGATGCGCTGCGCCGCGAGCTCTCGCCGCGCGCCGATGAGCAAGACCTCTTCCCCCACGTGCTGCACTTCAGCGGCCATGCCTGGGCCCAGGGCTTGCTGTTGGAGGACGAGTACGGCCAAAACGATCCCGTGAGCGCCGCCAGACTCCTGCAAGACATCAGGCCGCCCCGGCCCGTGGATCTGGTGGTGCTCAACGCTTGCGAGACCGCGGCCGAGGCCCACTCAGCGAGCCAGGCGCTGGTGGACGCCGGCCTGGCCCGCGCCGTCGTGGGCCACCCCCTGCCGGTGCTGGACGACCAGGCCATCGCCTTCGCCCGCACCCTGTACGCGGACCTGACCGACGGCTACCCCCTGAGCGAGGCGGTGGATCGAGCTCAACGACACGTCACTACCCACGACGTGGTCCTGTTGGGCGATGCGGACCTGCGCTTCACCGGCCTGACCCGAGGGGGTTCCCTGGTGAGCGACGCCCGCCCCAGGGGCAATCTGCCCCCCGGCGAAGGCGTGGGCTTCTTCGGCCGCGGGGAGGAGCTGGTGTACCTGGCCCGCCACCTGGACCAACCGCCCTGCGTCGCGCTTATCTCCGGCCCCCAGGGCATCGGCAAGAGTCGCCTGGCGCTGGAGGCCGCCCACCGCAACGCCTGGCGCTTCCCAGCCGGCGTCGCCTACGCCGAGGCACCCCGTGAACCCGGCTACGCCACCGCGGCGGCCCTGCTGAACCGCCTGGCCGAGTCATTGGGAATAGCCGGGGCGAACGGCGGGGCGCCCCGGCAACCGGCAGAAGCGAACGCCCGGTCGCCATCAGTTCAGTCGGAGGACGAGGTCTTCCAGGCCCTGCTGGCCCACGCCCACACTACCTCCACGCTATTCGTACTGGATAACCTGGAGACCCTGCCCGAGGCGGAACTGCGCACCGTGGCCGAATTCCTGGGCCGTCTGGGCGGGAGCAGCGCGGCCATTGCCACCCTGCGCCCCCCACTCCCCGCTCTGGAAGACATCCGCCACGCGACCTCCCTGTCTCTTCACGAGGGCCTGAGCCCCGCTGCCGCCAGCCGCTACGCCCTGGCCCTGGCCCACAGCAAGGGTTTGTCCCTAACGCCACAGGACGCGGGCGAGATCGCGTTGGCCACTTCTGGCCACCCTCTGCTCATCACCAGCATCGTGGCCCGGACCCGCCGCCGCGACCGACAGGCCCTGCTGGAGGAAGTTCGCCGGCACCAAGGGGACTTCGCAGCCCAGGTGGAGGCGGTGTACGCCTGGAGCGCGGCCCGCATCGGCGAGGCCGGCCGCCGCGCCTGGGCCACCCTGCCCTTCTTCCCCGCCGGCTGGGTACCCGAAGTCCCTCTGCGCGCCCTGGTCGGGCCCGAGGGGGCCGCGGCTCTGCGCGACGCTGCGGTGGCTGACTTTGACCCTCGCTTGCAGGGCTGGCGCTGGCACCCCACCGCGGCCGAGTACGCCGCCCGCCACTGGTCCCAGGGCGAAGACGAGCGCCGGGAGCGCCTGGCCGCGACCCTACCCGCCTGGGCCGGCTGGCTGGAGCGCCTGCGGGGAGAGGTCCCGGCGACGGCCAACGTCCGCCTGGAAGAGGTTATGCCCAACCTGGAACCCCTGCTGGAGAGCCTGTCCCGAGCGGAGCGAGGGATGGCCCGCCAGGCCCCGAGGGAGGCGGCCTGGAGCTTCCTGCAGGCTCTGGATAGGGTCCTGCCCGCCCCCGACCGCACCCTGGCCCTGCGGGGGGTGCAGGCGCCCCTCTACCGGGCCATGGCCGACCTGGCTTCAGACGACACCAAACGGGCGCGGGCGCTGGGAATGCTGGGCTACGCTCTCTCCGCCCTGGGCCGGCGCGGGGAGGCGCTGGCGGCCACCCAGGAGGCGGTGGAGCTGTACCGCCAGTTGGCGCAACACAACCCCGACGCCTTCCTGCCCGACCTGGCCATGAGCCTCAACAACCTGGGCATCCGCCTCTCCAACCTGGGCCGGCGCGGGGAGGCGCTGGCGGCCACCCAGGAGGCGGTGGAAATCCGCCGCCAGTTGGCGCAACACAACCCCGACGCCTTCCTGCCCGACCTGGCCACCAGCCTCAACAACCTGGGCGATCGTCTCTCTGAATTGGACCGGCCGAAGGATGCACTGAGGGCCTACGAGGAAGCGGTGCGTACCCTGGCGCCTTACTTTCTCCGCCTTCCCGCGGCCTTTGTCAGTCGCATGGAGTACATGGCCCACGACTACATCGAGGCCTGCCAGACCGCGGGCCGGGAGCCGGACGGGGAACTGCTGGGGCCGGTGGTGGAGGTGTTGCAGGGGCTGGCGGAGGGGGAGGGTGAGTAGGAGCCCGCTTATCACCCTCATGGGCGCGCCGCCCAACATTCTGATCAGCGATGCCCTGCGCGACGCCGGCCTGCGCCCTTTCCAATTGGTAAGCGTTCAGGGGGAGACTCTGTAAAGACCTGTGATAGCCGTCTACGACCTCATCAGAGCATCCTTCGACAGGCTCAGGATGCTTGTCCCGACCTACCTCTGAACGCTTACTACAACTGTTCGACTACACACCCGCCGGCGTGGTGGTGATGCTGGCCGGCGTGAGAGTTCGGAGTAAGCGTTCAGAGGGTAGCCGTGCAGCATCCTGACGCGAGCGCCGGTTGAGTAGCGGAGGCACACGCTTTTCGTGCCGGAGCGTATCGAAACCAAGCGGCCGGAGTGTAAAAAGCCTGTTTTCGAGACCCGCTTGGCTTCGATACGTCGCTGGCGCTCCTACTCAGCCGGCGCTACCCTGATCTGGAAATGGGAAAGTCATTTAATCACCGTTCCTTATCAAGGAAATGGAGGAGCAATGAGTGGAATTGTATGCGCCGTTAGGGGCGGACCGGAAAGCCGGGAGACCGTCACGCGGGCGGTTGACCTGGCCCTGGAGGCCGATGCCAGGTTGACCTTCTTTCACGCGATGGATGCCGAGTTCCTGGAGTACGCGACCATCGGTCCGCTGAGCGTGGTCTATCACGAATTGGTCGAAATGGGCAAGTTTGCCATGTTGGTCCTGTGTGACCGGGCCCAGCGGCGCGGCGTGGCCCGGGTGGACCACATCGTGCGGGAAGGCAACATCCGCACGCAACTTCGCCAATGCGCCATTGAGACGAGCGCAGAAGTGATGGTCGTGGGGCGGCCAACGCGCAGCCCGGGCCGCAACGTCTTCAGGGCCGGCGAGTTCGAAGCTTTTGTGGCCGAACTGGAACGGGCCGGCGGCTTGCGCGTCGTGCAAGTCACTCCGCATCGCGGTCGATAGTGCGCAAAAAGGACGATGACGCCCCACATCGCTCTAACGCTCACCATCATCGCCGTCGCAGTGGTTCTCTTTGCCACCGAGAAGCTGCGCGTGGACGTTATTGCTCTGCTGGTGCTGCTGACTCTGGCGCTGACCGGTCTGGTCGGTCCAGAGGAGGTCTTCCAGGGCTTTTCCAGCCCGGCTGTCATCACGGTATGGGCAGTATATATCGTATCCGGCGGATTGTTCAAGACCGGCGTGGCGGACATGCTGGGCGAGCGCATCATCCAGTTGGCCGGCGCCAGCGAGCCGAGGCTCATCCTGGTGATCATGCTGACCTGTGGCACGATGTCGGCCTTCATGAACAACATCGGCGCCACGGCGGTGCTGCTGCCGGCGGTGGTGGGCATCTCGCGCCAGAGCAAAGTGCCCCTGACGCGGTTGCTGATTCCGCTGTCTTTCTCGTCCCTGATGGGCGGCAATATGACCCTCATCGGCACGCCCCCAAACGTCCTGGCCACCAGCATCCTGGCCGATCGCGGCCTCCCCACTTTTTCCTTCTTCGACTTCACGCCCATGGGCGTGATCGTCTTCGGAACAGGCATTCTGTACATGGTCTTTCTGGGCCGGCATCTGCTCCCCGTCCGCGAGTCAGCCGAGGAGCGGCAGGCGGTCCAGTTGCGAGAATACGTCAGCGAGGTTCGCGTTGTGCCCGGCAGCCCGCTGGCCGGCCAGACCCTGGTCGAGTCCCGGCTCGGCGCCGACTACGACCTGACCGTCATCGCCCTCGTCCACGATGGCAAGGTGCGAACGGCGCTACATCGCGACACACGGATCCGCCCCGACGACCTCTTGATGGTCGAAGGAAGCGTGGAGAACCTCATGCGCGCCCGAGACGCGCTGGGGTTCGTGATTGAGGCGGAACGGACCATGGGCCTGGGCGAGCTGGATCCGGAGAAGGTGCACGTTGTAGAGGCCACGCTGGCCCCTCGCTCGCCCATATTGGGCCGGACTCTGCGCGAGATGCGCTTTCGGGACCGGTATGGCTTTACTGCCCTGGCCATCTGGCGCCACGGCGAGGTCATCACCCAACGCCTGCGCGACGTGCGGCTCCAGTTCGGCGACGCCTTGCTGCTGCAAGGACCGCGCCACCGGTTGCCGGCGCTCCATGGCGGGGATGAGTTTCTGGTATTGGAGCCGGTGATGCTGGAGGTCCGCCGGCGCAACAAGGCGCTCATCTCGGTTGGAATCATGGGGTTGATCCTGGCCCTGGTGAGTCTGGCCGACTTCCACATCTCCATGGCTATGGTCATCGGCTCCGTCTTGATGGTGCTGACCGGCTGTTTGACCATGGACGAAGCCTACCAGAGCATCGAGTGGCGCAGCGTGTTCCTCATCGCCGGCATGCTTCCCCTGGGCACTGCCATGGACACGACCGGCACCGCGCGTTTTCTGGCAACGCAGATCGTAAACGTGTTGGGGGGGCTGGGCCCCATGGCCATTCTGGCCGGCATCTATGTGCTGGCCGCCCTGATCACAGAGCCGATGTCCAACGCGGCGGCCACGGTACTCATGGTGCCCATCGCCATTGATGTCGCCCTGGGGCTGGGCGCCAACCCGCAGTCCTTCGCGCTGGCCACTGTCATCGGCTCGTCCACCAGCTTTCTGACGCCCGTTGGCCACCAGGCCAATGTGCTGGTGTTTGGGCCAGGGGGATACCGCTTCTTCGACTACACGCGGGTGGGGGGACTTCTGAACGTCGCGCTCTTCATCTCGACCATGATCTTCCTGCCCATCATCTGGCCGCTGTTCCCGTGAATCTCGTCCGAGGGGGAACATTTCGGAGTTAGTTGACATAATATCTTATCGAGTGATCTGAATGGCTGCTGGCAGGGGGTGGGAGACCTGACAAGGGTGTCCCTGGGGACATGTACCTCGACCTGTTAGCCGACCGCTGCGCTGGGATGAGGCTGAGCGGCAGGCCTGATTATGAGCGCCAGCCGGACTTGAAGATGGTGTAACCAGGCACACCTTGTGAGATCGCGCCGGCTCAGGCGACACAGGAGCGGACCGATCTCGTCAGACGCACCACGCGGCGATGCCAGTTGACGCATAATCGAGCTGAGGGGGCGCCCGAATTGTCCCTGGTACACCTCGGTGTGGTGTTGCGCGTTTCCAGGAAGATAATTGCCCCACTTCGCTCGGCCTGGATTGCCAAATCCAG
>JBHHTZ010000239.1:0-6168 GCA_046753605.1 Anaerolineae bacterium | reverse complement strand
CCGCAGGGTGATGCCAAAAGTCCCCCCATCTCCGTCGTTGCTGCTTGAGATCACTGGAGCTTCTCCCGCCGGCCACCGGACAAGATCGGGTGACATGCTCGACGCTGCGGCAGCCGGCGAGATGGCGTCGTTGTTTACCCGGAGCAGGATCAGGAATATCAAGACGAGAGAGCACCAGGCTACAACGCGAATGAGGTTTGACAGCAACGGTTGGTGGCTAGTTTTCAATTGTGAACCTCCGTCAACACTGGCACGGCCTGCGGTAGGCCCTTCGACACGCTCAGGAGGGGCTCTGCCGACGTGATAGGGGGGATCTCGATTGTCGTAAGTTCAAGGAAAGAGGCCGGCCTTGCGCGTTGGTCGCGTCCGACCTCTGGGTGCTTTCAGTATACCATCGGATGTGGCTATGTCAACGGGTGGTGTGTGAAAATTGCGGAAATTCTCTCACTCTGGATGGTCGTCTGATGTCGGGGGAGAACGCGGATCACTCGGATTCACGGATCGGAATCCGCCCATCCGAGGAATCCGTGTTCTGGTGCCGGCGGCACGTGGCCCAGCAGCCTCATGCCCATTTGTCCCTCGCTGTCGGGCGTGTTATACTTCCATCAAACCGGAATTCCTGGCCTGGCGAGGTGGAAGCTAATATCCGGTTGATGCCGCATTGATGGAGTAGGAGCTGAAACCATGACACTTGAGATCATAGCCCCCGTGGTTACCAGGCACGAGGTGCCTGACCTGCCGGCAGAGGGCGGGCCCTGGCCGGCCCAGGGCGAGTGGGCCTACGAAGACTATCTCCGGCTGCCGGACGACGGACGCCGCTACGAAATCATTGAGGGAGTACTCTACGTGACAGCCGCACCCCGCTTCAATCATCAGTACGTCGTTCAAGTTCTCATTCGCCGGCTTGGCGATCTCGTCGAACAACGAAATCTGGGTGTTGTCATTCCGGCCCCGTTTGAAGTTCACCTGCCCGACATCGCCCGGCCCGTCCAGCCGGATCTGATCTTCATTCAGGCGGAGTGGCAGCCGGCGCCGGAGGCTGGTTCCTTTGAGGGAGCACCGGACCTGGTTGTGGAAGTGCTGTCGCCCTCGACTGCACGCAGGGACCGCGTGGTCAAGTTCTGGGCGTATGAGCGGGCCGGCGTGCCGGAGTACTGGATCGTTGACCCACGGGTTCCGATGATCGAGGTGTACGTGCTGCAAGAGGGTGTTTACACGCTCCACGGCCAGTACGTGAGCGGAGATTCCCTCTCATCTCCTGCGTTTCCAGAGCTGCTCTTGCCCGTCGAGGACCTGTTCCCCTCGAAAGCCTGAGCACTATCCTCTCCTACTCAAGATACTCTGAGGGGCTTGTCGTAGAATCTCCAGGGCAGCCTATCCCGACAGCAGGCACGTTCGATCAGCCGGCCCATCCAGCAACCACTTGTACCGCCGCATGAACTGTAGTCCGACCAGAAATGCCTGATTATCCCAGAATGTCTCCACCATAACTGGAATGGCAATGCCCAGGGCGGGAATCAAGACTTCTGCATCGGCCGCCGGCAGAACGACGGTCTGCCCGGCGACGGTCTCCCCGAGAGCCCAGTCCTCTTCTGGACGCTCCCACTTGAAGAGACCTAGTTCAGCGTACAGCTCAAAGGGAACGAGGAGACCGCCATCGTAGCCCGTGTCTATGGTCACGCGCAACTCATCAGGCGGATAAACCAGGCCGTCGCGGGTCCGTAACTGGAGTCCTACAACGAAGCTGGTGGGGTTGTCCCAACAGGTAAGTTCCTGATCTTGCGTCTGATCTTCCAACCCAGTGACCTCTCCTTTGGCGGATGATCGCCGATTTTGAAAACAAGGCGGTGATGAGCATCACGGGCGATGTCACGGGCCTCCTCGGGGGAGTCCACCACGCTCTGCAACTCGCCGTGAGCGATGACAGCATACTTATCCGCGTAGTCCCGTTCTAACTGATCGCGCAAGCGTTGGTAGGCAGCATTGTTCAGCCGGCGTTCCGTGGCAACCAACTCCTGCTCAGTTTGGGTAAGCCACAGGCGGATCGCGGCCGTCACTGCGTCATTGAGCCCCCCCGACCCCAAGATGACCTGGGCGCGCTGTTCCAATTCTGTCTGCAGTTCATCGGGGATGTCTACTGTGATAACCATTGCTCTTTGCTCTCCCTAGCCACGAACATTATGGCACGCCATTAATTGCTCTGCGCTTTTGAGGCGAAGGTCTGCCTGGCCAGCGCGTTAATTGCGTGGGTCGCCATCTTATGCCAAGCTCTCTGTATACTACAATATCGTTAGGCCACAGTCAAATCTGGCGCCAAGGGAGGGGGTCGGGCGCCGCTAGTGCTTAAGGGCCGAACGCCGGTGGCTCCAGTTTGCCACGCAGGGCCGGCTATGTCAAGAGGAGAACGCGGATCTCTCGGATGGGCGGATCCCGATCCGCCTATCCGAGAGATCCGTGTTCTGACGATCTATTTTCGGTGCTTCGTCGCCGCCAGCAACTTCTCCACCTGATACTCGGATTCCTGCTCAGCCTGGCGCAGTTGCTGGACGACACCATAGTGTTCCACGCTTTCTTCCGCCACCTCGCCAGCCGGCCTCCCAGCGTCCCTGGTTGCATCCACAACCGCCACCACCATCATCCACCACAGCAATTCCTCGAACGCCTCGCGACTGAACCACAACACATCCTGGTAGCGATTCACCCCCACGAAACGCTGAACCTCGTTATCGCGAAGCAGAGACTGCAATACCTGGTACGCGCGGTTCTCCTCAGTTGCCGGCACATCCTCAAACCAGCGCTGATGACTCGTGAGCACCTTCACCACAGCGACCGCCTGCTGCGCCGCCGGCTCATCCAGCCCCAGGTCCTGCAGCGCGCCGGCCACGATCCGGCCCAACACCCACTCGTCGATCCAGCTTCGGCTCTGCTGGGCGAAGTCCGCCGCACCGACGATCTTGCCCAGCGAATGGACAAACAGCCAGCTCAGGAGAGTTCCCCAGACAGACGGATCATCCGTCAGGTTGGCTTCCAGATACTGCGCGGCCGGTGCGATATCCGGCGATTCGGCTTCGCGTGAACGGCTGTCGAGAATCAGCAGTTGCAGGATAGCTTCCAGTTCCTGCCGCATCTCGTGGGCGAGATCTGCCTCATCGCCGGCCCCCTCCGCGAACTGCTTGATCTCGCGGAGCAGGCGCAGGGTCTTCTGCTCCACCTCGTCCAGGAGCGCCGCGTCGAGTTGTTCATCCGGCTCGGTTGCGCGGGCGTCCATCAACTGGCGGAACAGGCCGGCGTTCACCAGTTCCTTGAACGGCTCGTGAATGGGCTGCAGGAAGACCTCCTTCAGAGCCTCGTCGATGCTGGGGACGCCGCGTCCGCCCAGGTAGGCTGCCAGGTGCGCGTACTGATGCCACTCGTTGTCCTGCACCTCGCGGAAGTCGAGGAAGACGTGGTATTTGAACGCGCCCAGCTCGATATACAGGCCCTGCTCCCACAGTTCCCGGCTGCTGCGGATGAACTCCAGGCCGGCCACGTGGTCGCGGAAAACGCAGAAATAGTTCTGGTCGTTGCGCAGGCCCAGCCCCTCGCCCAGGGTTTTCTGGACAAGGGTTCGTCCTGAGCCTGGTCGAAGGGCGCGGTCGCCATCCAGCCCGGTCTTCACCGAATAGGCCACGGAGGTGCGAACCCACCCGCGCGCCTCGGCGTACTTGTTGTGGTAGATCACCAGGGCCCGTTTGCCCCCAGAGCGGTTGGAATAGGCGAACACGTCTTCGTTGACGTCGCCTTCGGGGGTGAAGAAGTCGTACAGCAGGAAATTCTCCACGCCGGCGAACAGATGCCGGCGGCGCAGCAACGGAAAAATCTCCCGCTCGTGACGCTCGACCAGCCACGGGTCCGGCTGCTCATCCCAGTAGGCGCGGCGGTACTCCATCCCGTACTTCTCCGTGAAGCCTTCGATCTGACCGTGCCCAAACATGGGCAGGCCAGGCATGGTCGCCATCATCGTGCACACGCCGAAGTACTTGTCGTCCTTGCCGAACTGGGCCACGGCGGTGTCTTCGTCCGGGTTGTTCATGAAGTTGACGAAGCGCTTCAAAACTTCGGGGTCGAACTCCAGGGTCTTTTTCATTACGGAGCGATAGCCGGCGTTATCCTCCGTCTTCAGCATGTTCATGAACGCGCTGTTGTAAACGCGGTGCATGCCGAGAGTGCGCACGAAGTACCCTTCCATCAGCCAGAACGCTTCGGCCAGCAGCAGCGTATCAGGCACTTCGGCAGCCACGCGATCCACCACCTCGCGCCAGAACTCCGCCGGCATGGCCGCGTCGAACTGTTCTTTCGTCAGGCCGTGTTCCGCGCGTGAGGGGATCGCCCCGCCGGCCCCCGGCTCGGGGAACCACAAGCGCTGGTAGTGCTTCTTGGCCAGGGTCATGGCCGCATCGAAGCGGATGACGGGGAACTTGCGGGCCACCTGTAGAATCGTCTGAATGACCGCCTCGCGCACTTCGGGGTTGAGGAAGTTCAACTGGGCCGTGTCATTCCAGGGCATGCTGGTGCCGTCGTTGCCGTGGTAGATGTATTTCTCCTCGCCTGTCCAGCGATCCACTCGCTTGAACACCACGGCGGCATCAGTGCGGTCGAAGTAATGGTCCTCCACGTAGATACCCACGCGGTCGTCCCAGGACAGGTCCGGTCCGGTAAAACGATAGACGGGGAAAGGGCTGCGGTCCACAGAGATGAACCAGTCAGGGTGCTCCACCACCCAGCGGGAGTCGATCCCTATATGGTTGGGAACCATGTCGCTGGCCAGGCGAATGCCCCGTTCCCATGCTCGATCGCGCAGCTTTTGGAAAGCCTCTTCGCCACCCAGATCGGCCGCGATCTCGTAGTCGAACAGCGAATACGCCGAAGCGACGGCCTCTGGATTGCCCATCATCTGCTTGATTCGCCGCGATGCCGGGCTGCGCTCCCACAGCCCGATCAGCCACAGGCCGGTGAAACCCCATCGCGCCAGCGTGTCCAGTTCGCGGTCGGGAATCTGGTCCAGCCGGGTGATGGGCCGTTGGTACTTCTTTGAGAGTTGATCCAGCCAGACGTAGGTGTTCTTGGCGATGAGCACCAACCGGGGCATCCAGTCCAGGTCGGGGCTGAAGTGCTCCGGCTCCAGCTCCAGGCCGGCAAACTCGTAAACCTGGGCCGGCCCGGCTCCCACAAACCCCATCTTCTGTTCTTCGGTGATGAGGTCAAGACCTCGCAGCAGGTGGTACAGGTACTTCCCCAGCAGATCGGCCCACTGTGCGTGGATGTACTCCAACTGCCCCGGCAGCGAGTGCGGGACGGCGATGGCGGGCTCGCGGAGCATATCCACCAGGTTCTCGTTCTTCGGTCCGAAAAGGGGTTGGGTGTCGAAGAATTCGTGCAGACCGGACACGATGTCCAGGTAGGCTGTCTCTTTCTCCAACGTCGTGTCATCAAACAGCTCAGTGAAGGAGGACAAGGCGGGATTCGAGTTGGCCAGCCACAGCATCAGCAGCTCTTCCAGCGCGAGCTGGCGGTTGGGAACGCCGGCCGTTTCCCCCGCCAGATAGGCTTCGGGCTCGACTTTCCCTCGATACACCGCCACGGGCGGGAACTGATCCACGAATCGGCGCAGCGTCTCGTCCACCGCCGAGCGGCCCAGCCTCTCGTCCAGCCAGGCCAGGGCCTGCCGCATGGCGTCGGGGTTGCGCTGTTGGCGATACAGGCCGGCAACCAGGTGCAGGATTTCGTCGATCAGCCCCATGGCATTGATCTGGCCGGCCTTCACCGCCTGCTCCGGGAAGCTGACCAGGTCGCGCTGTTCATTCATGCGCTGGGCAAACACCCGCGCCGCATGGAAATTGGCGAGGATCACATTTCCGCTCAGGGCGAACAGCGTCTCGTCAAACCGATAGCGATCCCGCGCCTGGCGCGAGACGTGAAACTCCATCGACAGCGTATGACCATTTCGCATTTGCACCATCCCATTCATAGTTCTGGTGACTCGACTTTGGCCATTTTGAGGAGTGAGCACGCCTACGTGCGAACGGGTCACAAGATACGGCACGTGGGCGTGCCTTACTCCTCTTCAGGCATCACCACGGGAACAGAAGCCGGCCTTCTGCCGGCGCTGCTCTGTAGCCGTGGGACTTC
>JBHHTZ010000238.1:0-6183 GCA_046753605.1 Anaerolineae bacterium | reverse complement strand
GCACACCCGTCACGCCGATAGCGATGGGCGCTGCTACAACGTGCGCCAGACGCGGTTGCACCAGGCCGCGCCATAGGAATTCCTCGGCGACGGGAATGAACAGACCGTTAATCGCGATGACTGAAACGATCTTGAGCAAAAGAGCCAGCCCGGCCAGCCACACCATCGAGTTTCGATACGGGCTGATGAACGAGGGTAACCCAACGTTTCCCCAGAACAGCCGGTCCAGCATGGGCAGCACTCGAATGCTCAGAACCATTGCCACTATCCAACCCACGTAACCCCAGGTCATGAGCAAGTCGCCGATCTGCTTGCGTATGCCGGCCCATTCCTCGCGCCAGTCTACCCGCAGCACGAATCCAAACCCTCCGATGAGGAGGGCATAGGCTACAGCCAGGGACAGCATATCGTTGACGCGCAGTGAGCCAATTCGCGGTAACCAGAAAAGTACGTAGTGCCTGAACAGATACTCGACGGCAGTGACGAGTACAACAATCCCTAACGCCTGACCAAGATTGCGCCACACAGGGAGCTTACGGGTTGCGGCTACAGGAGTCAATTGCTGTCGTTTGCTGCAGATAGGCGCAGTACTTCTCGAGCTTCAGCCGGCGTGGCCGGCTCCCGCCCGATGAGCCGCGCCAGGCCCACCACCTTCTCCACCAGTTGGGCGTTGTCCCGCGCCAGCACACCTCTTTCCAGGTACACGTTGTCCTCTAGGCCGGTGCGCACGTGGCCTCCCACGGCCATGCAAAACGCCGCTGAACGAAAGTGGACTTTACCGCCAATTGCTGTGACCAGCCACTCGGAGTTCGGAGGCAGCGACTCCACCAGGAACAGGATGTTCTTCGGCGACCAGGGGATGCATTCTCCCGGAATATTGGTCACCAGGTTTACGAGCAGCGGCTCCTGAAGTAGCCCCAGGTCCCGCAGGGTCCAGACGTTGTTCAGGAAGGCTGTCGAGTACACCTCTAGCTCCGGCTTGACGCCGTTCTCGAGGAAAACGCGAGCAATCTTTTCCATTTCGGCGTAGGATTGCACGAGGGGCACGAACTGATCCCGAACCCATCGCCTTCCCTCCGGATCATACTTCCCCAAAAGGCTCCCTCCGCCGATGGAGAACGAAGCGATCTCGGGTCTTAGCTCCGGCACGATGCGGATGCGTTCTTCCAGGGGCAGACCGGCCACCGCCCCGCCGGTGGAAAGGTTGATCACTGCGTCGCAGCCCCGGTTGCGGATGCCGTCCACGATCCGGTGAAAAATACCGGTATCGGCGGTGGCCCGGTCCTGTTCGTCCCGAGCATGGATGTGGATGATCGCCGCGCCGGCGTTCCAGGCATCCACCGCCTGTTGGATGATCTCCTCAGGTTGAGTAGGCAGGTTCGGGTTGGCTTCCTTGCCCTGCTGCGCCCCGGTGAGGGCACAGGTGATAATCACTTTATCAAGATTTCGGATTTCGGATTTCGGATTTCGGATTTGATCCTCCATCTCTCCCTTATTCCCTTTTGCGCTTACTTCCCCTCGAACTTCGCCTCTCGCTTCTCCAGGAAGGCCTCCATCCCTTCTTTCTGATCCCGCGTACTGAAGGTCAGCAGCACCGTCTGGATGGAGTAATCGATAGCTGTCTCCAGGTCGGTCAGCATCCACTTGTTGATGATGTCCTTCTGGGTGGCCAGGGCGATGGGAGGCTTGTCCGCCAGCTTCTCGACCCAGCGGTCCACCTCGGCCTGCAAGGCGTCGTCGGGTACCACGGCGTTGAGCAACCCCCGCCGTTCGGCCTTGCCGGCATCCCAGAACTCGCCGGTGAAGGCCATCTCCTTGACGTGGAAAATGCTCATGGCGTGGGGCAGGATGGCCGCCTCGACGATGGCCGGGATGCCCCGGTGGACGTTGGGCAGGCCGAACTGGGAACGTCCGGTGGCGATGAGGATGTCGCAGGAGAGGGCCAGCTCCAGGCCGGCCCCCAGACAAAGGCCGTCTACAGCGGCGATGAAGGGCTTCTCGGTGAAGCGCACCGTGCCAAAGCACTCGTGGAGCAGTTTGGGTATCCAGCGCGAAGTCCAGGGGTGCATGTCCTTGACGAAGCCCACGTCAATCCCGGCGCTGAACGCCCGCTCACAGGCCGAATCGAAAACGATGACCCGCACCTCCCGATCCTCGGCGGCACGCCGGCAGGCGTCCATGATCTCCCGCAGCATCACATCGTTGATGGCGTTCAGCACCTCAGGCCGGTTCAGCGTGATCCGGGCGACGGGTGGGGCCTTGGTGAACAGAATGGTCTCGTACATGGTGACCTCCAAAGTAAGCGAAGGAACTCAGAGGAACTCAAGGGAACTCGGAGGAACTCGGGAGGTTCGTGCGAGGTAACCGTTCAGGGGATATGACGGTTAGCATCCCGAGTAGCGCGAAACGACGTCCTGAGCTTGTCGAAGGGCAGCGTTTAGCGCTACTCGGGATGCTCCATGAATTACCCTGTGAACGCTTACCGTGCGAGTTCCCCTGAGTTCCCTCGAGTTCCTCCGAGTTTCCCCCTTCCACTTTCCCCCTTCATCTCCCCTTGAACTTCGGCTTCCGCTTCTCGCGAAAGGCCCGCAGGCCCTCCTGCACGTCCTCCGTCTGGCGCAAGGGTTCGCCCAGCAGCGCCGCCAGGCGCAGCCCCTTTTCCAGAGGAAGGTCCAGCCCGCGCCAGACCGCCTCCTTGGCCGTCCGCACCGCCAGCGGGGCATTGGCGCAGATGGCCTCGGCCAGCGCCAGCGCCGTGGACATGAGTTCCGCCAGGGGCACCACCCGGTTGACCAGCCCAACCTGGTAGGCCCGCTGAGCCGTGATGGGCTGGGCGGTCAGGATCATCTCCAGGGCGACACCTACGGGGATGAGCCGGGGCAGACGTTGGGTGCCGCCGGCGCCGGGGATGATCCCCCAGCGCACCTCTGTCAGACCGAAGGTGGCGTGCTCGGCAGCCACGCGCAGGTCGCAGGCCAGGGCCAACTCCAGCCCGCCGGCCAGGCAATGGCCGTTGACCGCGGCGATGATGGGCTTGGGCACCCACAGATTGCGGGTGATCCCTCCCAGGCCTGGCTCCTGCTCGGCCTGCTGACGCCGCTGCAGGGGTGTCATGCTTTGGTAGTATTCACCCATCTTCTTCAGGTCGGCGCCGGCACAGAAGGCCCTGTCCCCAGCCCCGGTGAGGATCGCCACCCACACGTCGCGGTCGTCACGGACCTCCCGCCAGATTTCTGCCAACCGGTCGCTCATCTCCAGATCCAGGGCGTTCATCGCCTCCGGGCGGTTCAGGGTGACGACCGCGATACGGTCTTGCTTCTCGTAGTCAATGCTCATTGTAGTAACACCTCGTCTGGTGGCAGATAGCTCATGGCAGATGGCGGATAGCAGGCGGCCGCTCGCCTCACGAAACCGGCCCTGGCCGAAAGTACGCGATGTCACGGATGTCGCCGGCCCGTTCCTCCGCGAAGATGGCCTCGACTCGCATCCCCACGCGCCAGGTCTCCGGTTCCACTTCTCCCAGCAGATGCACCAGGTCCGTGTCAGCCCCGTCCAGACGGATGAGGCCGTAGGCAAAGGCATTGCAGATTGCAGATTGCAGATTTCGGATTGTGGTGAAGGCAGTGAGCGTTCCGCCCGGCCCCACCTCGATCCACTCATCCGTGTCCACGCCGCAGCGCGAGCAGAAGCTCCGCGCCGGCGCCAGCACCCGCCGGCACTGTGGGCAGCGTGTGCCATAAATGCGCCGCTCATCCCGCAAGGCCGCCAGAAACCGACTGGCGGTCTTCCCCGCCGAATAGCGAAACGTCAGCGACACCGCCTCTTGAATGCTGAATGCTGAATGCTGAATGCTGAACGGGGAGCGAACGAACTCCGCGCTCCCTCTTTTTTCGCGTTCTGCGTTTCGGTTGCTCTTCTGCTTCCCTTTTCCCCTTTTTTCCTTTTCCCCTTTTTCCCTTACTTCCTCCTCAACGATTTCAAAATGCCGGATGTCGCTCATTCTGCCCTGGCGCTCTTCCCGCCATACAGCCCGCACCCGCAACCCAATGCGCAGCTTCGAGAGGTCCGTTTCAACCAGGTAGTGGTTGAGCGTCGTGTCGGCGCCGTCGAGCTGGATGAGGGCCATGCCATAGGGGGTTGGCCGCGGCTCCCCGGTGGCCGGGTCCACGATGGGGAGATGCACCACGGTGAAGGCGCGCAGCGTGCCGGTGTCGGCCACAGGCACCCACTCGAAGAGCTCGGCGTGGCAGTTGCCGCATACGGGGCGCGGCGGCAGGTAGACCCGCCGGCAAACCGGACAGCGCAGGCCCAGCAGCCGGCCTTCCTCCTTCAACATGCGGAAGAAGTGCCCGAAGTGCCACCCAGTTCCGTAGCGCCAGGTGAGGTTCATGGGAATTTCAACGTGCAACAGTTCGTCTTCGATCATGGCGCCTCCGTCGAGAGGATCATCACATCGCTCCACGCATACACCCCGTACCCTGTAGCCATGGCTGTCCTCACGCCTGGCACCTGGTGCGCGCCCGCGCGGCCCATTACCTGCATGGCCGCCTCGGCCACCCGAATGACCCCCGACGCCCCCACCGGGTTGGTGGAGAGAACGCCGCCCGACGGGTTCACCGGCAACTCTCCGTCCATCTCGGTGACGCCCTCGTCGATCAGCCGGCCTGCTTCACCATCCTGGCAGAAGCCCAACGCCTCGTACCAGGCCAACTCGGCATAGCTCACCGGCTCGTAGATCTCAGCCACGTCCAGTTGGCGCAAGGGGTCGGTGATCCCTGCCCGGTGGTAGGCCTCGCGGGCGGCATCCCGCAGGGTGCGCATGGTCACCAGCCGGCGGTCCAGGTCGCCGATGTAGGGCTGATCGTGGCGCGTCACTGCGGCCCGAATCCACGCCACCCCGATTGCAGATTGCAGATTGTAGATTGCAGATTGGCACACCTCCTCAGAGGCGAAAACCACGGCGCAGGCCCCGTCCGACTGGGGGCACATGTCGTAGAGGTGCACCGGCCAGGCCAGTATCCGCGAGGCCAACACCTTCTCGACGGTGATGTCGGGCTTCTGCAGATGGGCGTAGGGGTTCTGACAGGCGTTGCGGCGGGCCTTGACGGCCACCTTCGCCGCCTGCTCCATGGTCACGCCGCGCTCGGCCATGTACTGGCTGATGGAGAGGGCGAAGTTGCCCACCGCCCCCGAGGCTACCTGTCGATCCCACAAGGGGTCGGTGAGGGCCATGCCCGTCTGGGTGTGCCCCTCGGAGTGCTTTTCCCAGCCCACCACCAGCACCACATCGAAGACACCCGAGGCGACCTGGTGGTATGCGGCGATGCAGGCCGAGGTGCCCGAAGTGCCACCGGTGGCGATCTTGAAGACGGGCTTCAGGTGGCCACCCACGGCCTCGGCCAGCCACATCTCGGGCAGTGCCCGGCCTTCGAAAAGCTCCATGTTGGTGAGGATCACCGCATCCACGTCGCTGAAGCTCAACCCAGCGTCGGCCAGAGCGCGGGTCGCCGCTTCGCGCACCAACTCGGCCTGATTCACGTCATCACGGGCTTTGGCGTGCTTCGTCTGCCCCGTGCCGATGATGGCCACCCCACGACCCATTCAGTTCCTCACCCTCTTTCCTCAACCATCCAGCCGGCTAAGCCCCCAATGTTGGGCGAAGGTCTCCTGACCGAGCCCTCTCACGCCTCGGTCGGGAGACCTTCGGCGATCATAGTGCCATCCAGCCATCTAGCCATCCAGCCATCCAGCCATCCAGCCCCCCAGTTCCCACGGGGGCTAACCAACCTGCTCCCGCACCACACGCTTCAGAACCTTGCCGGCTGACGTGCGCGGCAGCGGCTGCTCGGTGATCGCCAACTGCTTCGGAATCTTGTAGCGGGCCAGCTTCCCCTCACAGAACTCCTGTATCTCTTCCAGCGTGAGGCTCTCGCCCTCCTTGAAGCGTGCCACTGCCACCGGCACCTCGCCCCACTCGGGATCAGGCCGGCCGATCACCGTCACCTCGGCCAGTTGCGGCAGGCCGTGCAGCACATCCTCCACCTCAGCCGGATAGATGTTCTCCCCGCCGCTGATGATCATGTCCTTCAGGCGGTCCGCGATGTAGATGTAGCCTTCGTCATCTAGCCGCGCCAGGTCCCCGGTGTGTAGCCAACCGTTCTCGATAGTCTCGGCGGTTGCCTC
>JBHHTZ010000237.1:0-6212 GCA_046753605.1 Anaerolineae bacterium | reverse complement strand
ATGGCCAACGGCATCTACAACGTCAACTACATCTGGCCTGGTATGAAGCTGGTCATTCCCAACTGCCATGGCGCATCGTATCCACCGCCCTATCATCCGCCGGTGGCAGATTGCGTGACGTATGTGGTCCAGCCTGGGGACACGCTGTATAGCATAGCTCAGCGCTACGGCACCACTGTATACGCTCTGGCTCACGCAAACAACATCGTGAATCCGTGGTACATCACGGTGGGCACGAAGTTGATTATCTGTCCGAAGTATGGCTATGGGATGTATCCGCACGGCGGCGACTATGCCTACCAAGCCTATCACGGATACAAGTACTATGTGGTCAAACCTGGTGACACTGTGTACAGTATTGCCATGTACTACGGCGTTGCGCCACAGGCAATCGTATATCTGAATCACCTGGCGAACCCGTACACGATCTTGGTGGGGCAAAAGCTCCGAATACCGTAGCTCATGACGAGGTACACGACGCCGGCGATGGTGTACTTCGCAGTGACATGAGACGAGCGGACGCCAATCGGCTGTCTGCTGACGCGATCTGATCGTGGTGCGGGACGGGGCGAATTGGCCAGGGTGCAGGAATGTGTGGCGCGTTTGTGCGCCAGATGTTCCTGCGCCCTGCTGTTTGCTGATATGGTAAGGAGGTCACCACTATGAGATTCGACTTGCGCCTGCTGGTCATTAGCATGCTGGCTCTTATGCTGTCCGCTGCCGGCTGCACCCGGTCACGGGTGTCAGACACGTCCGAGATTCCGTCCATTTCTGTTGCATCGGCGTCCGCCGCTGTCGCCGAGGTCGCCGAACCAGACACGGCGCCGCTGGCTGTTGCTCAGGGGTCGGCAGCCGTATTGCTGGATCCGAGCGCTGCGACGGTCGGTGTCGGTGAGACCGTAGTTATCAACGTCCGCGTCCAGGACGTCAACGATCTGTTCGGCGCTGACGTGCGCCTGGAGTATGACCCAGCCATCGTGGAGGTTGTAGATGCCAACACACTGGTTCCCGGCACACAGATCAGTTCCGGCGATTTCCCCGACATCAGTGGTGGGAAGGGGTTTGTTGCCCAGAATACGGTCAATCCGGATGAAGGCACCATTGGCTATGCCATGACTTTGCTCAGTCCGGCCGAGCCGGTCAGCGGCAGCGGTACACTGGCCTCAATCACCTTCCGCGGCAAGGCTCAGGGCAGCAGTGACATCACCTTCACGAGTGTCCTTCTCTCCGATGTAAGTGCCAACCAGATACCTGCCAGCCGAACCGGCGGGACCATCAGCAGCGTGGCGAGCGGGACTGCACCGACCCCAACGACACAGCCGGCGCCCACCCAGACGCCGGCCCCGGGGCCAACTCCCACCCCATCGCCCAACCAGTGTGTCTACACTGTGCAGCCCGGCGACACGCTTTTCTCCATTGCCGGGCGATACGGAACTACGGTGAGCGACATTGCACAGGCCAACGGGATTACGAACGTCAACCAAATCTACGTTGGTCAGAAACTGGTCATCCCGAACTGCGAACCCGGCACACAGCCGCCGCCGGCCGGCGAGTGTTTCACCTACGTCGTTCAGCCGGGGGACACCCTGTACTCTCTGGCACTACGCTTCGGCACCACGGTCAGTGATATTGCGCTGCAAAACAACATCGTCAACCCATCGCTGATCTTTGTCGGCCAGCAGTTGACGATATGCCCGCAAGGAGTGACGCCGCCTCCGCCGCCTCCGCCAGCCGGCTGCACACCCTACACAGTGCAGACTGGCGACACACTGTACTCTATCGCCATTCGCTTCGGCTCGACCGTACAGGCCATTGCGCAGGCCAACAACATCACGAACCCGAACCTGATCTTTGTGGGGCAGAAGCTCTGCATTCCCCAGTGATCGCCCACTGCTCGTAACCGACCGAGGGCCGGCGAGTCCCATCTCGCCGGCCCTCTCTCGGTTGTCCCCTTCTTCATCGGCGGCGTGTCGTATCGGTCACGGTTCCTATGCGTCATGGATAGCGTAGAAGATACGTTGACAATCCAGTTGTCTTTCCACAAATGACTCGTAGGACATGCGCGAGCCAAACTCAGTTGGAAATTTGATCACGCCTCTCGCTCTCCAATTGCTTCGGGGATGTCGGAACGCGCCAGGCCCAACGTAGGTGGTCTTGCGTAGTCACACGCTCTTCAACGCAGTGCTTGTGCGGTCCTCGAGGGACAAGCCGCTATATTGAGAGAGCTGCACCTGTCAAGGAGGAAGCTTCAATGATCGGTTCGCAACGACCTCAACGCCTGGCGTTCGCCATTGTTTTTGTATTGATGTTGGCCGGCACGCTATTCCTGCTCGGATTGTGGGCGCCTGCGACGCCCGATGCAAGAGCCAGTCTTGCCAGTCGATGGTCCGTTCTTCAGACGTCTCCGCAGTACAAGACGCTCCGTGTGTACGGGCGCGACAACTTCACCGCCGGCGCTGACCGAGGGAGCACCGGTTTTTCGGGACAGCCCGTTCAGGATTGGGGCACTGGTGCTCTACCTGAGGACCCCCCATACACCAATCCATCGGGACCCTTCCTTCCACAGTTGAACGAAGCTCCTCGCAAGGACTCTCTCACCTGGAACCCCGCCTGGATGAACGAGTTCGAGCCGGGTGATACCGACGAACTGGACGCCGCCGGCCTGTATGTCCAGATCAGGGGCAGCGGCCGTGACCTTGCAGAGAAGGTCTGGTTCAGGATGTGGTACGAGCCGGAGCATTGGGACAAGGACCTCGACGGCGATAGTGTCTTCACCAGGAACGTGACTACCGGCGATCCGGTGGCCCCGGTCAACCCGACCCCCACCAACATTGACGAGTGGTATCCGGCCATCATGCAGGAATTCACATACCTGTTCGTGGATCCGATAGCTGACGAGCCGGCCTCTGGTGTGGTCGGCACGGCCCAGGGACCAGCCCAATTCGTGTTCCCGATTGGAATACGCGAGGAGGACCTGAACGACACGAATGGGTTCGGCCTCACGAGTTTCGATGCAGATTTTGACGGCGATCCCGATATCGTTCGCGTCTACAGCGAGTTGTCGTTGTTCAAGCGACTAACTGGCATCGGCGCTGACTTCAACAACAACGGCACTATAGACCCTTTGGATCCTGATGCCACGCCACTGACAGGTGATGAGGTTGCTATCCTCAGCCCGGAGTTGCCGCCTTTCCAGTTGGGCATTGGCCAAAAGGTTCAGTTCCTTGATCATATTGTTGAAGTGGAGGATGTCAGCACCGGCGGGGCCTCATTGAAGGTCTGGTATAACGGAAACAAAACGCCCAGGCTCATCACGGGCGGCGCCGGCGAGTTCGTATCGATCGACCAGATGTTGGTTGCTGACCTGAACAGCGTTGCTCTGATAAGCGGGTGCGGGACAACCGGCAAACCCTTCTTTGCGTATCTGGAGGGGACCGATCCCGCCGAGGAGCGCGTAACGCTGGCGATAGGCCGCGCTGTCGGCGGGGCGTATGGAGCGATGGACACCCCCGCGGGCTCTCCAGACTTTGGTAGTCCTGATCCGTGGTACTTGAAGCGTTTCTACGTGGATGGGCACGAGTACAACGTTGTAGCGTTGATGACGCAGACACCGAACCCGCCACCTACTGCCCCCACCGTTGCCGCGTGCCCCGCTCCAACGGCGGCTCCGCAGGATGACGCGGAATTCCAATACATCACCCTGCGGACCCCTGTGCCGAAAGTTCCTGTCATCATCGAACAGCACTCGGTGGAACTTCAGTCGTACCAGGTGGTGACTGGAACAGACACGACACAGCTAAATTACCTGTCGGTCTTGCCACCGTTCAATCATGAGCATACGATCAAACTGGAGGTTTCCGGCGGCGGCACTGTCGTACCCAACGTCCCGCCCATCCTTCAGCGACCCGACGAGCGATTGCCTTACGCTGGAACGTACAGGACGATCAGTCCCCCCTACGACGACATTCGCGAGTCAGCTCTCTTCTACGTGGCAGAGAAGACGAATCCGCAATACCTCGGTCAACTCAAGGAGAAATACGGTGAAGTCGCACAACCACCGAGTGAAATCCAGCCACAGGGGAGTGAGGAAGAGTTCTGGTATGTCGAGCAGTTCTTTACCTTGCCATGGGAGTATACAGAGTTCGCGTTGCCAGACATACAGGGCGTTGGTGAACGCTATCTTCTGACAAGCGCGTTCACCGCACCGCAGGCCAGCTACTCATTTGCTGGTGTCGGCGATGTCATCCGGGCCGAAACCTTCACGTGGAGCGGTGGTCAGGTCAAGGTCGATGCGACTCTGTACAACAACTGTTTTGGCGACCTGACACGGTATCAGTGGGAGTACGTAGTCAACAACATCAGCTACAACCCTGCCGGCGGCAACGGGCTGAGCGGCTTCCACCTGGACTTCTCGCCAGCAACTGTCCCGGATGTCAAGGATCAGTCAGGGCCAACCGATTGGACCGAGAATAGCCACACGCTTGCTCCACCGAACGGTGTCTCGTGGGACATTCCGGACGTAGCATCAAATACTGCGAATATACCCACACCCGGCCAGGGCATTTCGCCAGGCGGGTCGGGGACCTTCACGTTCTGTACGCTTCCGCGAGCAGATGCAGATACTACTGGCGCTGCTCATAGCTGGTTGGCTGGTGCTGAGGCATCGCCGATCAGTGGCAACCTCTTCGTGCCGGGGGCGACGGTTCCGCCGCAGTTGAAGCCCCGTGTCAAGTTCTGGTTCGATCCGGGTGAGGGTGTGGACGACCCTGATGCGATCATCAAGAAGTACAAGGACGGCAGAGGTCAGCGCGTTTACGGTGAAGATGGGTGGGACAACAGCCCTGGGCTTGCGGTGATCGATCCGATCACCTCAACCTTCCCAGTTGAGGTCAAGCCGTATGCCATCACGGACACGCTGTCAATAACCGATCCGTTCGGATCGATGGCGCCGTTCAACCCGCAGTTGCCCCAGGCGCCGGTGAAGGACTCACTCACGTTCAACCCGTCGTACATGAACGAATTCAGGTTCTGTCCGGATGACCCACTTCAGACGCTGTACCAGCGCCTGACGACGGACGACTGGCCCAATGCAGCCGAAAAGGTCTTCTTCCGAATGTGGTATGAACCGGAGTACCTGGACGGTATGCCGTTTGGTGTCGCCACTACCACGCCGGAGATATCCATTGATCCGACCGGCGCTACGGACTCGTTTCCAGCGCTGATGCAAGAGTTCACCTACATGCTGCTCGATCCGACCGACCAACCGACGGCCGGCCAACCCGGGGTCAGCACGCTGGCCTTCCCCATGGCAACCAAGCCGGATGACCTGCCGAGCCCGGCCGTCACCTCCACCATGGACATCGCGCTTACCACGCAATCTCGCTTCGGCTACGGCATCAACAGTTTCGATGCGAACTTCGATCTCAATACCACCAATGGCGAATTTGAAATCGTCACGGTCCACAGCGAGCAGACCATCTCGGCTACCACCGGTATTCAGGTCGACTTCGACGGCGATGGGGTCGTCGATACGCTGGATGCCGACGGCGTCGAACTGTCAGGAGATGAGCTGGTCGTGTTTGCTGTGAACCAGATTCGACTGGACCAGTGGGAAAGCGCTCAGTTTCTCGACAACATGGTCACGCTAACAAACGTGCCCAGCGATACAAGCCAAAAAGCAACGTTCCAGTTCTGGTACACGGGTGGCGGCCCGGACCCCACCAAGTTTGTGCCCGAAAAACTGGGCGCCGTGTCGCAATGCTGCAACATCGGCGACATGGTTGTGTTCAATATGCGCAACGGGTTCCGCATACCGGCCGGCGGCGATAACCTGAACTGGAATCGGGGCGCCGGCGCCTGGTTCATGTGGCTGAAGACCTTCGACCCCGATCAGGAAAACGTCACCCTGATGATCGGTCGTGCGCTGGGCGCCACCCACTCGGCGATGTACAACGGGAACGGCGGCCCGGATATGGAGCCTGGCGACCCGTGGTACCTGAAGCGCTTCTTCGTGGACGGGCACGAGTACAACGTGGTTGCCATCAAGACTATACCATCTGAATCTGGCGATCCTGATCCGTATGACTTCAAGTACATCACCATCCGGACGCCGGTGCCGAAGGAGCCGTTCACTAACCAGTTCCTCAGCCAGGCGCTGCAACCTTACTTGCCGGCAGACCAGCCGATCATCTCGGTGATGCCGCCCTTCAATA
>JBHHTZ010000236.1:0-6246 GCA_046753605.1 Anaerolineae bacterium | reverse complement strand
CACCCTTCGATACGCTTCGCTACTCAGGATGCTCATCCCGAGGCCCCTCCTGAGCTTGTCGAAGCGACGTCCTGAGCCTGTCGAAGGGGGCTTGTCGAAGGGCTGTCTTGCTCTGACTGGCCTTTCAGGCTCCGTTGGCCGCTGCTACGGGCCGGTTACGCCTATCCACGGCGCGTATATCTGGTAGCCCATCACAGCGCTATTCGCTTCTGGCTTCCAGTCTACGTAGTCAGCCACCGCGTGCTTTTCGAGCTGATCGTACAGGAAGAGGGACGGCGCCAGTTCGGCTATCCGCTCCTGGAGGTCTCGGTACTTCGCAAACCGTTCCTCCTGGTCAGCCGTCGCCAGGGCGTCCTCGATGGCAGCGTCGAGGTCCTTATCCAATAGCCACTCGTTCTGCTGCCAGGTGTTGGCTGTGCTGGAGTGGTAGCGCTGCTGGAGCATCAAGCCGGCCTCCGGCAGGTCGGTCGAGACGTAGATGGTCACAATGTGGGGACTGGTCTCCTGGGAACTGGTGTCCTCCACCACGCTCAGCCACGGTTCCGAGACGACTTCCACCGGAATGCCGACGTCTGCCATGTTCGCCTGGAACAGCAAGGCCCACTTCTCCTCAGCCGGCACCTCAGCGATCCACATGACTTGAATCGGGTTATCCTTGATGTTGTCGGCATACTGGCATTGCGCCAGCTCCTCAGCCGCCTTGTCCAGGTCACGATGGTAGACCAACACGTCCGGGTTGTGTCCGCCTACGGACTGCGGAACCGGTCCCACCATCTGTTTGGTGCCAGGCCACTCCAGGGCAACGGCCTGATCATAGTCGAAGGCCCAGGAGACTGCGCGCCGGCAGTGTACGTCATCCAGGGGCGGCTTGCGGGTGTCCATCATGAAGTAGAACGAAGTCATGGTTGGGAACGCAATGGTGTGAACATTATCCAGCGCGTCCAGCGCATTCAGCGCCTCGATCGTCTGCCACTGGTCAGTGATCTCCAGCTCGCCGTTGGACATCATCGTGCGAACGGTGGCTGTCTCCGTGGTGGCAATGAAGCGCACCTGATCAGGAGCGTCCTTGTTGAACGCCCCGGCGTTCCACCAGTCGTTGAACTTCTCCATCAGGAGGTACTCTTCCAGGGGGAACTCTACAACTTTGTATGGCCCAGAGCCGGCGTCGTGGGTCAGGAGCCACTCCTTGCCATAGTCACCCTCGTCCCCGTACGGACCCTCGGCGACGGTGTTCTCACGCACCAGGTCCTCGTTCGCGACGTACAGGCGGACCAGGCTGGGCACGAAGAGTCCGCTGGGGTTGGCCAACTTGAACTCAACCGTGTAGTCGTCAAGCGCCTTCACGCTCTCGACACCGGTGATCAGGTAGGCATAACCCTCGCCGACGGTCTGGAGGCGATTGTAGCTGTAGACCACGTCGCTGGCCTGCAGCTCGCTGCCATCGTGGAACTTAACTCCCTTGCGCAGATGGAAAGTGTAGGTCAGCCCATCATCGGAGATGTCCCAGGACTCGGCCAACCACGGGTCCACACCCGCTTTGGCATTGGGGAAGACCAACGTGTCGTAGATGTTGGCCAGCGATGTTGAACTGGAGAAGTCATTTCCTACGGCCGGGTCTATGAACGTCGGCCAGGAAAAGGTGATCCTCAGAGCGCGCGGCTTTGCGGGCGCTGCCACTTCCTCGGTCGGTGCTGGAGCGGCCGCCTCAGTAGGCGCCGGAGCGGGCTCCTTGGTGGGCGCGGGTGCTTGCTGACAGGCTATCACCAGCAACATGATCACAACCAGGAAAGGTAGAAGCTTCTTCATTTTTCTCCTCCCTTCAATGACTTACGGCCCTCCGCGCTACCCCGGGATAAGCACGGTGGACCCACTGACAACAGTGAGCACTACAGCGGTTTGTCGCTATTATCACCTCCCTTCGCAACCACACTTCTTTCGGATCGCGGAGGTGAGTTGCACCAAATAACTGTGCACGCACGTTCACCACCGCAGCGTAAGCAAGACGGTCGATTGGCATCATAATGAATGCTATCTCCCAGCCCTAGCTCGAACTGCTCGTCGTCTATCACGATCATCAAGGTCCCTTTCAGCACGAATCCCAGTGCTTCTCCAGGATATGGTTCAAACTCCAGGTCCGGGGCTTCGGGACATAGCGTGAGGCGATCCACTTCAACATTCCAGTAGCTCTCGCGACTCGTCAGTCGCGACCTTACTGCCGAATGTCTATCGTGTGCTTCATCGGCTCCGTGGTTTGCCCGTCTAATATCCACCCGATCCCTTTCAGACTCAAACAGATCACGTAGATTAACCTCCAGTGCTTCAGCGATGTTGGCAAGAGTCATGAGAGATGGAGTTGACTTGTCTCGTTCAACTTGTGACAAGTGACTTGCCGATAGATTGGACTTTTCTGCCAGTTTGGCCAATGTTAGCTTCCGCTTTTGCCTCATAGCCTTAATTCGTTTACCGATACTTTCGTCCATAGATTAACTCCAGGGAAGTGCGTTGCAGTGACATTATCAGAAGATCGCAGGGGTAATGAGCGCAAAAAGAACCACAGGCTCATCGCCGCGATTCTCCAGTCGATGCTTCACAGTCGATTTGAAGTGGAGGCTGTCGCCCGGATAGAGATCATAAAATGTCTCGCCGTACCACAAACGCAACACGCCCTGCAAGACATAGTAAAACTCCTCCCCTATGTGAGCCCGGGTTTCATCTGTCGGCAGAGCTTCCCTGGCTGGTATGATCCTCATCAGGAATGCTTCAATTGTCGCGTTCGGAAACTTGGTGGATAGTACAGAGTAGGTGGTTGAGGAACCTTCAAAAGAGAAAGTCTCCCGTTCATCATGGCGGACAATGTTGGCTGTGGCAATTGTGCCAGGGAAGAAATCGGAAACTCGGGTCCCTAATGCTTCGGCAATGGCGTACAGCATGACGATGGACGGGACCGCGTTGTTGCGTTCAACCTGGGAGAGGAAGCCAGGTGTACAACCACTCCGTTCAGCCACCTCTTCGAGGGTCAGGTTCTTCTGCACACGGAATTCTTTGATGCGTTGGCCAACAGCCTGGATTACCTGCCCCATAGGATGTTTCCTCCACGTAAAAAAATTATACCATGAATTAACTTATCTGTCAAGGAATCGCATTCACACAACACGTAAGCCGGCCTTCAGCGCGAGTGCCCTTGACGTGCAGGCAATGCTACCAGAACATCACCACCGTCAGCGGCCCTACCGGTCCACTCGCCCTGGAAGGGATCTTCCAGAACCGGGGCCTACGACCAACCCACGACCCAAATTTGACCAGATTTGGACAAAAGTGCGAGCTACAAACCTTGACAAACCTCACTAAACTTGATACAATATTGGTCGGTTTTCTGCCCAACGAAGAATTCATTCCATGACACACTTGCTGCACACAGACTCAAGCCCCGACGCAGACAGGGTGACTATATGCACCTGATCTGTGTCGGATTTAGCCATCACACCGCTCCAGTCGAGCTCCGAGAGCAACTGGCCTTCAGCGGCAGCAAGCTCCGAGCCGGCCTCGAGCATCTCCGACCAGCGAACGCAGAACCGCCCCTCAACACCCACGAAGCCGTCATCCTCAACACGTGTAACCGCCTGGAAATCTACGCCCTCTCTCAAGATGCCGACGCCGGCGTTGCCCGGATATCCCGATTCCTGTCCGATTTCCACCGCGTGCCAGAATCGTCCTTCGCGCCCCACCTGTACATCCACCAGGACGACGCCGCGACCCGGCACTTGTTTCGCGTCGCCGCCGGCCTGGACTCCATGGTCGTCGGCGAGTCCGAGATTCTGGGGCAGGTGAGGCGCGCTCACGAGATAGCGCGCGGGCAGGGAGCCGCCGGCCAGCTTCTTTCCGCTCTCTTCGCGAAGGCAGTGCGGGCCGGCCGGCGGGTGCGCCACGAGACGGCTATCAACGAGCGGCCAGCATCTGTTCCGTCGGCGGCGGTAGAGCTGGCCTGCGAGCAGCACGGCACACTGGAAGGCGCGACGGTGCTGGTGGTGGGGGCCGGCGACATGGGTACATTGACAGCCAAAGCCCTGATGAAACACGGCACAGACGGCATCATCGTCTCCAACCGCTCCTATCCACGCGCGGTTGAACTGGCCAACCAGTGGGATGGCTGTGCAGTCACCTTCGACCGCCTGACCGAGGCCATGCAAGAGGCGGACATCATCATCAGCGCCACTGGCGCGCCACACCCGATTATCAAATACGACATGATGGCCCAGGTGATGGGCCGGCGCGCTCATCGGCCGCTGCTCATCATCGACATCGCCGTGCCTCGGGATGCGGAGCCGGCGGTGGGCGAGATTGCCGGCGTGACCCTGCACGACATCGACGCCCTGCGGAGTCGCGTGGACAGCAACCTGGCGCAGCGCAAAGCCGAAATTCCCCTGGCCGAAAATATCGTGGCCGAGGAAGCCGCGAGTTTTATGGCCTGGTTCCACGCGCGGGACGTGGTCCCCACCATCGTGGACCTGCGCGATCAGGCCGAAGCGGTTCGCGAAGATGAGGTCAACCGGGCGTTGCACCAACTGCGCAATCTCTCGGATCAGGAGCGTGAAATCATTGATAGGCTGTCAAGGCGCATTGTCAATAAGCTGCTGCACGAACCTACCGTCCGCCTGAAGCGACACGCCAACGGGCACAGTGGGTTTTACTATACGGAGACTTTGAGGGAGTTGTTTGCGCTGGATGAGAGGAGGTAGTGCGTAGTGCGTACTGCGTATTTCGTAAGCCAGTCAGTCGATCGACGCAATACGCAATACGCAGTACGCAGTACACACTACACAGTTTTTGGATATGAGACTGTAGGATGCCGAAAACCACTTATCGCACCCTGACCGCCGGCACTCGCGGTAGCTCGCTGGCTCGAACACAGACCGATCTGATCGTGTCTGCATTGCGAGCAGAATGGCCGGCCCTGGAGATTGCAACGAAGATCATCAAGACCGAGGGCGACCGCAAGCTGGATGTCGCAGCGGCGCAACTGGGCAAGGGAGCCTTCGTCAAAGAGATCGAATTTGCCCTGCTCAACGGCGAAATCGACCTGGCAGTGCACTCCTGCAAGGACGTGCCCACCGACCCGGTGCCCGGCCTGACGCTGGCGGCCTTTCCCCGGCGCGCCAACCCACGCGACGCGCTTGTCTCGCGGGACGGCCTGGCGCTGGCCGAACTGCCGGCTGGCGCTGTGATCGGCACCAGCAGCAGCCGGCGACGGGCGCAGCTCCTGATCCACCGCCCCGACCTGCGGGTGGCGGAGATTCGCGGGAACGTGGACACCCGACTTCGCAAGCTGCACGACGGCCAATACGACGCCGTGATCCTGGCGGCCGCCGGCCTGCACCGCCTGGGCCTGCTCCACCGCGCCACCGAAATCCTGGACCCCGACGTGATGCTGCCCGCGCCGGCCCAGGGCGCTCTGGCCATCCAGGCTCGGGCCGACGACGACGCAACCCTTGCGCTGCTGCAACCGCTGAACGATCCGGCGACCCAGGCCGCCGTCACCGCCGAACGCGATTTCCTGCGGGCGCTGGGCGGTGGCTGCCGCGTCCCCATCGCTGCCTACGCCCGCGTGGAGGATGGCCGGCTGGTTCTGCGCGGTCTCATCGCCACCGACGATGGATCAGAACACGTTCGCGGCCAGATCGAGGGGCCGGTGGCTGAAGCCGTTGGCCTTGGGGCGAAGTTGGCAGCGGAGTTGCGAAGTCTGAGAGGTTAGATATTGGGTATTGGGTATTGGATATTGGGTATTAGATATTGGATATTCGGGTAGTCCAATCGCCAATCTCCAATACCCAATATCCAATATCCAATATCCACGAGATGAATGAACACGAGAGATGATGTGACAGAGCAACCTCTACACGGCAAACGGGTGTTAGTAACTCGTCCGCCACACCAGGCCGGCCCGTTCTCGGACAAGCTGCGGGCGCTGGGGGCGGAGCCGGTCGAATTCCCTACCATCGGGATCGCGCCGGCCGAGGATAGCGGGCCGTTGGACCAGGCCATCGCTCAGATTGGGAGTTACGACTGGGTGGTTTTCACCAGCGCCAATGCGGTCGCGCCGTTCTGGGAGCGGCTGAAGGCCGCCGGCAAGGATGCCCGAGCGCTAGCCGGCGTGCGCATTGGGGCTATCGGCCCCAGGACGGCGGCGGAGTTGGAGAGCATCGGGCTGCTGGCGGACTTCGTGCCCGACACCTACGTGGCGGAGGCGGT
>JBHHTZ010000235.1:0-6271 GCA_046753605.1 Anaerolineae bacterium | reverse complement strand
TCGCGGTGACCATTGCGTCGGAACCACAATTGCATCTTAGCGGCCCAGAAACGACTGAAGTCGTTACTACGATCGTGGTGGCCGTTGCGTCGGAACCACAGTTGTATCAGCGCTATGCCTCCTGACTCACGGACATGATTTCATCTTCGCGACAGTCGGCGCACAGTCCCTCAAAGCATATACAGGAGTGGGCGACATCGACGCCGAACTTCCTCTCCAGGTTCTCCCGAATCTCGGTGATCAGGCCAGTTTCGAATTCTATGATTTGGCCACAGCGCCGGCAGGTGAAATGGTAATGCTCCGGCGCGTCCTTGGCCTCGAAACGCTCCCGTTGGTGGTCGCGGGCGAAGTAGCACTGCTCCACCAGGTCAAGCTCCTTGAGCAAATTGAGCGTCCGATACACGGTGGAGAGGCTTAACGTCGGGTCCCTGGGCTTCCCCCGCAGGTAAATCGCCTCGGCATCCAGGTGCTCATCACTCTCCTGGATGATTTCGAGGATGAGGCGTCGCTGTTGAGTCAGGTATTTGCCGGCGGCTTTCAAGCGCTCCTCTGCGCGCTCCACGGATGTTTTGGTCATGCCTCCCGCCTCCCGCTGGTGATCCACTGATGAATTTACGAATGATTCGCAATTCCTATTTTAGGTGACGCCGGTCCAAATCCGGTCAAAGGACGGTCAGGATTTCGTTCCGATGCCGGCTCAATCTTGCGTGCCGGCCAGGCGGGTGATATAATCCACCTGTACAGTCAGGTTGATTGACAAACAGCGGTTGCCAATTGAGGGAGAGACAACGGCATGGGGTTCTTGCACAAGTTGGGTGGCTTGCTTTCAAGTGGCAAGCAGAATGATAGCGCCGTACATCTGTATGTTCGGTGCGACAAGTGCGGGGAGAAGCTGGATATTCGCATAGACAAGCAGTACGACCTGCTGCCAGACTACGAAGGTGGAGGCGACTACTTCCTGCGGAAGGAGATGATGGACGGCACGTGCTTCACTCTGATGTACGCCGAGGTCCACTTCGACCGGCAGTACAACATCATCGCCTCCGAGGTGCAGGGTGGCCGGCTCATCTCGCGCGAGGAGTTCGAGGCTGAATGAGGGACATCGGTCGGGAGACCTTGCCCAACAGATAGACCTTGCCCAAAGGAGTGAATGAGGGGCTTCGGTCGGGAGACCTTGCCCAACAGATAGACCTCGCTCAACAGATAGGGTTCGGCAAGGGTTGGGCAAGGTCTCCTGACCGCCGCCGCAAATGGCATCGGTCGGGAGACCTTGCTCAACGGAGAGACCTTGCCGAACGAGGGGGCTATGCCGCGAAATTCTTCTCGATAAACCTGACAATGTCGCGGGAGGAGATAACGCCTGTTGGACGGCCATCGGCATCCACCAACGGGACGTGGCGGAAGCCGTGCAGGCCCATCAGGTGCAACGCATGGGCAATGGGCACGTCTGCCGGCAGTGTAGATGGTCGGTGAGTGGCAACCTCCCGGACGGAGACCTCTGGGAGGTTGTCAATCTGCCCTGCCACGCGCCGCACCGCATCCGTTTCCGAGAAGATGCCGGCGAGTCTGCCGGCGTCATCTAGAATCAGGACGCAGCCTATACCGCCGCTCAACATCGTCTCAACAGCGTCCGCCACCGAGGCGTCCACCGAAACGGAGATCGGAGACCGAGGGTTCAGATCACTGACCAGATCGGTCATGATGCTGTGGTGTGCCTCCGTGGTGGCAGTTGGGTAATCCTCGTGCGTTAGACTGGCCCCACACTCAGCACAGACGTCGGTGCCAGGGATGTTCTCGGAGCCACAGGCTGGACACTTCACGATGCACCTCCTTGCCGGCCATTGGATACCGTCCACGTATCGGCTGCACTGTACAGTTTCGCCAGATCGCCCGCGCCGCGCTGCCGGGTGGCGGTCGCCACCTGTTCGTGCAGCATTTCTTCGTATGTCGGACGGTCCACGTCGCGGAAGACTCCGATAGGCACCGGCAGATCAGGGTAATCCATTGTGGTCAGCAGGTAGGCCAGGTTCGGTTCTGATGCTTGCTCGTCGTGAACCAGCAAGTCATCCTCGGCCACGCCGTTACCCAGCGTCACTACTTCCGGCCTGACACCACGCAACCGGATGCCTTTGTCTCGGTTCTTCCCAAAGATCATCGGTTTGCCATGCTCCAGAACCAGGGTATTATCGGCCTTGACCTTGGCGTCTGTCGTGTACGCCCAGGTGTCGGGGTTAAAGATCCGACAGTTCTGGTAGATCTCGATAAAGGCTGTGCCTTGGTGCCTGGCTGCCCGCAGCAGAATCTCGGCCAGGTGCTTGGTATTCACATCGATGCTTCGCGCAACGAAGGTCGCTTCGGATGCGATGGCCACCCGCAAGGGGTTGAAGGCTTGCTCAACGGACCCCATCGGCGATGACTTCGTTACCGTGCCTCGCACAGAGGTAGGAGAGTATTGGCCCTTGGTGAGACCGTAGATGCGGTTGTTGAACAGCAGGATTTTGATGTCCACATTGCGGCGCATGGCGTGCAGCAAATGGTTGCCACCGATGGACAACCCGTCGCCGTCGCCGGTGATGACCCAGACACTCAGGTCGGGTTGGACGGCCTTCAGCCCGGTTGCCAGGGTGGGGGCACGGCCATGAATGGAGTGGATGCCATAGGTGTTCATGTAGTAGGGGAAGCGGCTTGAGCAGCCGATTCCGGAGATGAATACGATCTTCTCGCGCGGCAGGCCGATGTCAGGTAGGATGCGCTGTACCTGAGCCAGGATGGCGTAGTCTCCGCAGCCAGGGCACCAGCGAACTGCCATATCCGACACGAAGTCTTTGCGCGTGAGTTTCGGGGTTGTTACGGTATCAGTCATCTGTTTCCTCCAACTCAGTTAGCCCAGCACCTCGTCAATCTTGCGACGAATCTCACTGATCTTGAATGGCCGGCCCTGCACCTTGGGGTAGGAGATAACCTTCACGGGGAAGGTGGCATTGAGGAGCAGCGCCAGTTGGCCCATGTTCATCTCAGGCACCAGCACGCGGTCGAAGCCGGCCAGGACATCTCCCAGGTTGCGCGGGAACGGGCTCAGGTAGCGGATATGAGCGGCAGAGACGGATTTGCCAGCTCGCTGTGCTGCGAGTGCCGCCTGTCGGATAGCGCCGTAGGTGCTACCCCAGCCGACAACCAGGAGGTCACCCTCGGGTTCCCCCAGTACTTCCTGCTCCGGGATGAACTCGGCAAGCCGCGCGATCTTTTCGGCTCGCAGGTTCACCATCTCCTGGTGATCCTGCGGCACATACGACACGGCGCCTGTGATGTTCTTCTTCTCCAGTCCACCCAGGCGATGCTCCAGGCCCGGCGTGCCGGGCAGCGCCCAGGGGCGCGCCAGGGTGGCTTCATCCCGCAGGTAGGGCGCAAAGCCCTCGACTTCTGTGCGGTAGTGAACGTGGATGGGCTCGATATCGCTGGGATCTGGGATGCGCCAGGGCTCAGAAGAGTTGGCAAGATAGCCGTCGGACATCAGGAACACGGGAGTCATGGCCCTGACGGCCAGGCGAAAAGCCTCGATGGCCATATTGAAGCAGTCGGATGGACTGGCCGCCGCGACAATCGCCAACGGGCTCTCACCGTTGCGACCAAAGAACGCTTGAAGGAGGTCTGCCTGCTCGGTCTTGGTCGGAAGGCCGGTGCTCGGTCCGCCGCGCTGCACGTTGACGATGACCATGGGCAGTTCCAGTATCACGCCCAGGTTGATGGCCTCGCTCTTGAGGGCAATGCCGGGGCCGCTGGTCCCCGTGACGGCGAAGGCGCCACCAAAGGCCGCGCCAATCACGGACCCCATGGCCGCGATTTCGTCCTCTGCCTGGAAGGTGTATACCTCGAAGTTCTTGAGGGCGGCCAGCTCGTGCAGGATGTCGCTGGCCGGCGTGATGGGGTAGCTGCCGTAGAACAGGGGCTTGCCGGCCAGTCGCGCTGCGGTCACGAGGCCAATCGCCAGGGCCTGGTTCCCCGTCAGCTTGCGGTAGGTGCCGGGCGCCAGGTGAGCCGGCGGGACCCGATGGCGCGCGCTGAAGGCCTCGGAAGTCTCGCCATAGTGATAGCCGGCCCGCAAGGCCCGCGAGTTCGCCTCGACCACCGCAGGTCGGTGCTTGAACTTGGTCTGAATCCAGTTGAGCGATGTTTCCAATGGCCGGTCGTACATCCAGAACGCGAGGCCGAGGGCGAACAGGTTCCTGGAGCGGTCCATTTCTTTCTTGGGGAGATCGGAAACGCCTTCCAGAGCATGCCGGTTGAGCGCTGTGATGGGGACCGCATGGAGTTCGTATCCCTTTAGTGAACCATCCGTGAGCGGATTGCTCTCGTAGCCGGCCTTGCGGAGATTGCTGTCGGTGAACGCATCGGAATCGACGATGATGACACCGCCTGACTCCAGGTCGTCCAAGTTCGCCTTGAGGGCGGCCGGGTTCATCGCAACCAGCACCTGGGGCGCATCACCGGGCGTGAAGATGTCGCGACTGGCGAAATTGACCTGGAAGCCACTGACGCCGGCCAGGGTGCCAGCCGGCGCACGGATCTCGGCCGGGTAGTCGGGGAAAGTGCTGACATCGTTGCCAAACACGGCCGATGTGTCTGTGAACTGAGTCCCAGTGAGCTGCATTCCGTCACCGGAGTCGCCGGCGAAGCGGATGGCCACTGAGTCAAGCTGATCGACATTGAGATCTTCGACGTCTTCGTCGACCTGGGTTGGTGTTTGTAGCTCGGGCATAATCTCAATCCTCCTCCTATGCACCGGCTGGGGCCTTCGGAACCCGATCTGGCTCCGGCGGCAAGTTGTAGATTTCGTCGGGGAAGCGATCACAGAGGAACGCCGTAAGGGCGTAGTGCGTGACGTTGCCTACCAGGTGGCCCTTTTCATCCACAACGGGTACGTTTCGGTAGTGGCCGGCGTTCATCATCTCCAGCACGTGTGCGACCATCTCATCCGGTCGGACCGTGTCAGGATTGGGTGTCATGAATTCGTCGACAGGCCGAGACCAGGTATCGGGGGCGTGAATGACCTTCCGAAGTACGTCCCGCTCGGTGAAGATGCCGCTGAGGCGGTCTGCGGCTGTGACGAGAACACAGTTTTGGTGCTGCTCGCGCATGTGGTTGAGCACGTCGCTCACCGGCGTGCCGGTACCAACAGTGGTGTACCTGGAGAGGTCCAGGTGGGACACTCTCTCGTTCTGTAAGTCATGCTCTATGGACATCGCGACTCCTTTACATCGTTAGACTCACTCCAACTGCTGATCACCTTCCGTAGTGGAGGCCCAGTCACGCTGATTACGGCTAAAGTCGCTACTACATGATTCGGATGGGCAATGGAGTGGCCGATGAACCAGTGATAACATTATTCTAACATAGTAGGACAGGGAGGTCAAAATCTGGTTACAATGAGGTTCAATGCGAGTCAAAGTATTGGCGTAGACAGGTAAGACTCCTCCAGCCGGTGCATCACAGGATTAGCAGGTGCATGGTCTAGTAGCGGAAGGAGGCAATGCGGTGCAACAGGAAGCTCCTCAACAGGTTGTGGGTCAGATGAGTGTAGGTGGGCGTATCTCCGTGCCGGCGGAGATGTACCCCTACAGGGCCGGACTGATAGGCGGGATCATTGCGGGCGTTGTCATGGCATTGGCGATGGCCGGCTGGGGTGACTTCATGGGTATGGGCATCTGGTTCCCGGTGAACCTGATCGCCGCTACGGCTCTCCGCCACCTGCAAAACGAGCCGCTTGAGATGCTGTCGCAGTTCTATCTAGCAGGTGCAGTGGTGGGAACATTGATCCACCTGGGGATATCGATCCTATTGGGCTTCATCTTCGCCACACTGCTTCCCACCCTCCCTGGTTCGACAATCTTGTGGTCGTTGATCGTCAGCCCGATTATGTGGTTCATCGCCCAGTATCTCGCACTGCCACTGGCAAATCCACGGATGGGCGCGCTGGTTGACCACCCATCCTTCGCCATCGCCCACGTGATCTACAGCCTGGTGCTGGGGTGGTGGATTTCCAGGACAGCGAAGATTATGTGTTGCGAACCTGGCGCGACCGGTGTTCGGCAGATGTTTCTGGGTCAGTAGGTCCCCTGAAGCGTTAGACGTATCTTCAGAATCTTGAAATCCTTTGATCGCCGAAGGTCTCCTGACCGAGGCGAATCGGGCTCGGTCAGGAGACCTTCGCCCATCGAACTTAGGAACGGTGATTAAATAACTTTCCCATTTCCAGATCAGGGTAGCGCCGGCT
>JBHHTZ010000234.1:0-6278 GCA_046753605.1 Anaerolineae bacterium | reverse complement strand
TTTCAGGGCAATGCCCACCGTCGTCTCGGCATCGAACGGCGTCTGGCCGGTGAGCATCTCATACAGCACCACGCCCAGCGCGTAGACGTCGGACGCAGGGTATGTGGGTTCGCCGGCTGCCTGTTCGGGCGAAAGATAGTGGGCTGTGCCCAGCACAACCCCCGTTTCCGTGAAGGACGCCGCCGACATGGCGCGCGCAATGCCGAAGTCGGTGACTTTCACGTGGTCGCTGGTGTCTACCAGGATGTTTTGAGGTTTTAGATCGCGGTGGATGATGCCGGCGCGGTGGGCGTGCGCTACAGCCGCCGCTACCTGGGTCGCCAGGTCCAGAGCTCGTTCCACGGGCAGCGGCGCGTGGTCGCGTATCAGCTCCTTCAAGTTCTGGCCGTCCACATATTCCATCACGATGTAGTGACGTTCGCCGGCCTGCCCGATGTCGAACACGTTGACAATGTTGGGGTGTGTCAGGTTGGCGGCCGCCTGGGCCTCGCGCCGGAACCGGGCCAGGAAATCAGGATTGCCGGAATACTGGGTACGCAGGACTTTGAGGGCCACAACGCGGCCCAGCGCCGTGTCGCGAGCACGCCAGACCTCGGCCATACCGCCCTCACCCAGCTTGTCCAGCAGGCGGTAACGTCCGTTTATTACAGGACCTTGCTCTTGTGAACTCAAGGGGACTTCTCCGAGAATAGTTGGTCGGTTTATTATCACAGTCTGACAACGTCGTGTGCCGGTGTCAGGTTCCCGCTCACTCATTCTAGTCCAGTGCAATCGATTCTCAAAGCCGTAACGACTACCGCGTGTTTCGATGCCGGCAGCTCGCTTCTGGCCTCGATTCAACCTGCATCTTACTTCGTGCGCATTCCTATGCTATAATACCCCCATGGACGTGATTCAGCAAGTCAGGTCGACGATCAACGATTATGATCTGTTCGAGGCCGGCGAGACCCTCGTCGTGGGGGTCTCCGGCGGGCCGGACTCCCTGTGCCTGTTGCACCTGCTGAACCGGCTGCGGGACGAGCTGCAGATCGAGTTGCACGTGGGCCACCTGGATCACGCCATCCGGCCCGAGTCGCCCGAAGACGCGCGGTTCGTCGCCAACGTGGCCGAAGAGTGGGGCCTGCCGGCCACGATCGAGCGCCAGGACGTGCCGGCGCAGGCCCGGGCCGAGGGCTTCGCCATCGAGCAGGCCGCGCGCCGCGCGCGCTACCGCTTCCTGGCCCGAGTCGCCGGCGAGGTCGGCGCCAGGACCATCGTCGTGGGGCACAACGCCGACGACCAGGTGGAAACGTTGCTCATGCACCTGATTCGAGGCGCGGGATTGGCCGGCCTGCGAGGAATGCAGCCCAGAGCACCGTACCCGCCGGCGCTGGGAACCCCCGACGCTAAGGGCATGGCCGGCACGCTGGCCCTGGTTCGCCCGCTGCTGGAAGTGCCTCGCGCGTCTATCGAATCTTACTGCCTGGAGCATGGTCTGAATCCTCGCTTCGACCGCTCGAACCTGGACACCACCTTCTTTCGCAACCGTCTGCGCCACCAGTTGATTCCCGAACTGGAGACGTACAACCCCAACATTCGCGCGGTCCTGCGCCGTACGGCCCGCGTCATCGCCGACGAGTACGACTACCTGCGCCGGCAGCGGGCCGCCGACTGGGAGCGCGTAGTCACACAGGGCGACGGCTACTTCGTGTTCGACCTGGAGACGTGGCAGACGCTGCACATCAGCACTCAGCGCGCACTGCTGCGCCAGGCGATTCGCCTCCTGCGCCGCGAACTGCGGGACATCGACTGGGTACACATCGAAAACGCGCTGGAGGTGGCAAACGCCAGGCCGGCCGGCTCCGAGGCCACGCTGCCGGCCGGGCTGGCATTGTTCATGGGCTACGACAGCTTCACCATCAGTGAGACGCAACCCCTACCCGACTGGCCGCTGCTGCGCGTGGAGCGGCTGCGGCTGGTGATTCCTGGCGCCACGCCTTTGCCGGCAACCGACTGGCAACTCGTCGCGGATGTGCTGCCCCGTTCGGAGATGAGGGATAGCGAGTTGCACGATCCCAATCCGTGGCACACTGTGGTGGACCTGGGCGCGGCCGGCGCTGGGCTGTTCCTGCGGCGCCGGCAGGCCGGCGACCGGTTCCAGCCGCTGGGGATGGCCGGCCACTCCAAGACCGTAGCAGAATTCATGGTTGGGAAGAAAGTCCCGCAGCACGTCCGCGATCAACTACCGGTCGTCGTCAACGCGGATGGCCGGATCGTGTGGCTGGCCGGCTGCCGGCTTGACGAACGGGCGCGGGTCACCGAGACGACGGCCCATGTGCTGCGACTGCAGTTCGTGAGACGGCCCACGTCTCCAGTTGAGCTTCGTGAGAATCTGGGGCGCGTAAGGCTGGTCGATGTTGAGGAACGAAATGGCACAGCCGTTGTCCGTGGCGCCCTGCAGCCAGATGAGACTGGGCATTAGCTCACCTCCTCCTTGAATATCGGAGATCAGGTTTCGTGGCGGGGAACGATTACTGTTATGCCGCTTTGCGTGCTTCTGTCAAGGATGGTCGGGCTGGGCCGGTTACGCCACGGTCGGGTGCTGATTCTATGATCAAGCCTGTCGGTAAGCTTCGAGCGTCAATCGAGCTGTGTGTTCCCAGGAGAAATGGCCGGCCTGCTCCAGACCGCGCCGGCGCAGCCGATTGTGGAGGTCCGCGCCTTGCAGAACCTGGCGGATTGCCGCCGCGATCGACTCAGGCGTGTGTGGGTCGAAGAGCAGCGCCGCATCGCCGGCCACCTCTGGCAGGCTCGACACGTTGGAACAGGCCACCGGCGTTCCGCACGCCATCGCCTCGATGACCGGCAGGCCGAAGCCCTCGTACAGTGACGGGAAGACGAATAGCTCTGCCCCGCTGTACAGGGCCGGCAGGTCCTCCTCAACCACTGCGCCCAGGAACGTCACGCTGTCCAGCCCCAACGCTGCGGCGCGTTCGCGGGCCTGCGGATAGCGTGGGTCTTCGTGGCCGGCGATGACGAGCGGGATGCGGGATGCGGGATGCGGGATGCGGGCGAAGGCTTCGACCAGCCGGGGTAGGTTCTTGTGGGGCTTGTTGGAGCCCACGTACAGCACGTACCGATCAGGTAGCCCACGGCGATGCTTTAACTCCTCGATGGTTGCACGATCAGCCGGCTTGAAGCGGGGGCCGGCGGCCAGCGGCGTCACGGCAATCCGGCCTCGATCGACGCGGTAGAGCTCCACCAGGTCTTCGCGCGATGCTTCGGACAGGGTCAGGATGTGGTCGGCGGTGCGCAGCGCCAATCGGGTTGCCACCTCGAAGATCAGGCGCATGGCCGGCGAGGGGAGGTATTCGGGGTAGCGGGCCGAGATGACGTCGTAGATGGTGACGACTTGCCGGCAGGGCATGCGATATGCTGTGATGTAGTAGGGCGCGTGGAAGACGTCCAGGGATAGCCGGCGGGCGAGCCGGGGCAGGCGAATCTGCTCGGCGGGCGAGCGGATGGGGATGTCTGTTGGGGCGAGGGTCAGGTTGGGCCGGTGCAGGGCCTCGAAGTCATGCCGCGTATTGGGTGCTTCGGGATTGTGAAGGAGGATGAAATCGACGTCGGGGGCGATGGCCGGCAGCGCCCGCGCCAGGTTGTAGACATAGCGACCGATGCCGGGAAAGTCATCGCGAATGTAGCGACCGTCAAGTGCGATGCGCATTTCGACTTCGTTGTTCCGTCATCGGGGAAGGAGGTGGTAGACGGCCCCCTCCTGAACGACACGAAATCGAGACTCGATGTCGGCCATCTCATAGTATCGATTGGTGTCTGGTATGTACACAGGGTGCGCCTGGATGTATCTGGTGATAGCAGACACTTGCCGGCCATGGCCAAGCGGTGGTATCTTGACAATCTGGACATCCGGCCGCCGTGCTTCTACCGTCTGCAAGTAGGCGAGAATCCAATAGATGCTGTAGTCAGCGAGGATGACGCTGTTGGCAGGCAACTCAGACAGTATTTGTTCCCCGTACACCCTTGCTCCGGTCTCGTGTTGTTTCCAGGGTGACATCAGATAGGTGGCATTGTCTCGCCCTGGCAGATCTCGCAGGCTCAGCCGACGAAGTGGCTCGCGTGCAATCATGGGGAGCAAACTATACACCAGGAGCGGCGGGATTACAACCGCCACCAGCAGGCCGAACCGCCAGCGTCTGCTTCGGACCTTGCTGCGAACCAGGTCCGCGAACCCGACCCCCGCCCAGATCGCGAAGACCAGATACGATGGCAGGTAGAAATGCCAGTTCTGGACATACGCTGACAAGGTGGGCGTGCTTGGTATCCACGCAAACACGAAGGCCACGTCCCCCACATAGATCAGCGCTAACATCCAGAAGACAGGCCGGTCCAGGCGAACCAGCCGAAGAAGCCCGAGCAGGCCGGCCCCCAGGGTCACGAAAAACTGATACCCCAGGCACGCCAGGAAGACTCCCAGACCGAGAATCAGCCCTCGGGGGGAGAGCAACAGCAGGATCAGGCGCTGAGGGAAAGCAACTATTGTCCCAGTGACCTGACCAGAGGTTGCCTGGACCAATGTCAGGATCACGTAAGGTGCCAGACCAAGCCCATACAGGCCGGCGGTGATCAGCATCTGCCGGCTGGTAAGGTGCCGGCGTTTCAGGATCAGGTACACCAGGAACCCGGGCGCGGCTGTCAACATGAGAAGGTGATTCATTGCGCTCAGGCCATATAGGCCGGCAAAGGCATACAGTGCTTTGGTTTCCCCTCGCCGGCCCCAGCGTAGGACCAGATAGAGGCAGCTAGCCAGTAGCAGGGAGTTGAGAGCGTACACCTTCGGCATGACTGCGTAGGTCCAAAAGGTATGGGAAAGCATCAAGGCCAGGGTGCCCAGACCAGCACCAGTCGCCGATTCTGTCAGGTCTCGGATAATCAGGAAGACAAGGCCAAGTGCCAGGGCAGAGAAGATAGCCGACGTCAAGTTTGCGCGATAGGCGACATCGCCGAGCGGAAGCCAGGTGAAGGGATGCACAACCATGATCCAAAGCGGATGGCCGGTTGGATCGCTGCTGAAGTCGCCGGTGTAAGCCAAAGTCTGAAGCCGGGCGAAATCGCCGCCACCCCACAACAGTCCTGGGGCGAGTGTCATGGTGTAGAGGACCAGCGACGCCAAAACAACCAACATGGTCAGGAACACAGGCGATTTCAGATCAAGCCTTGGCCATTTCGCTGTAGACATTCGCAACCTTTCCAACAACACGCCCCACCCTGTGCTCAGAGAGAGGATACGACAGAGAGTCGTCGGAGTACCATACGCGATTCAACGTCGCTTCAATCGAGTCCACATCTACCTCTGGTAACACGAATCCAGGGAGATGGCGTTCAAACTCCGGGATGTTTGGTGGACAGAGGACCTTTGTATCCAGCGCCACCGTCTCCAGAATCACTCGCGGCAGCCCCTCGGAGCGGGAGGGCAGGGCCACGACTTTCGCGCTGCGCATCAGGGCCAGGGCGTCGGGGTGTGGGACGCGACCCAGGTAAATAGCCCCGGCGGTTTGCTCTGCCTGCTCCAGGAAGCGCGCTCCCTCGCGGTTCGTGCCGGCCAGGACGAGACGCGCGTCGGGCTGCGCGACCCTCCATCGCTGGAAGGCCGCCAGCAGGTCGTAGACGCCTTTGTTGTAGGTGATGTCGCCCACAAAGAGCACGTAGGGCCCATCGCCCAGGCCGTAGCGCCGGCGAGCATCCGCAACTTGCTCAGACGACGGGACCTCCGGTGGCGTGAAGGGGATGGGGATCAAGGCTGTCCGTTCCGCTGGGAAACCCCCTTCGATGGCAAAGCGCTGCACCCCCTCACCGCAGCACAGCAGCCGGCCGGCCACACTCACCAGACGCGCCGGCTCCGTCATCTTGTCCCGCAGGTCGGCGATTACCGGCACATGGCATCGCCGCAACGCGGTGTAACACAGCCGGCCCCGATACCGGGTGTGGAAGTGGATCAAATCCACGCCGTGATGTCGCACCAGGGCCGGCAACTGCGCCGCGAACCAGAGCTGGGTCAGCACGTAGGTCACAGCATGGCCCAGCCAGCGGCGCTGGGGCCGGCTGACGCGGCTGGGCAGGTAGCGCAGCACCCGCAGCCGGCCCTCGGATTGCCGGCGGGGCTGGCCGGACATGCGCTCGGTCAGCAGAGTCACCTGCTCGATTTCATCACGTCGGGCCAGCTCGGGCACGATGTCGCCAAAGTAGGTGGCTGCGCCGCCGATGGCGGGGGGGTAGAGGGG
>JBHHTZ010000233.1:0-6287 GCA_046753605.1 Anaerolineae bacterium | reverse complement strand
CATTAAAGGTTGACAGCCCCCGACGCTGGCGTTCTCGGTTGATGGCGCCGATCAGAGCCATTTGGGCACCCTCGCCGGCAGTCCCTGGTGTTGCCGTCGCTGTTTCTGTTGGAGCAGCCACCTCCGTCGCCGTCGGCGTGCGTGTTGGTGTTGGTGTTGGCGTTCGTGTACTGGTCGGCGATGGCGTCGGTGTGGTGCTCGGCGTCCTCGTCGGCGTACGAGTTGGCGGTGGCGTCAGAACTTTCGTCGGTCCAGCCACCACGGTCAGTGTGGATGGCCGGCCCGGTCCAGAGGCAGCCTGCGCCGTCGCCGGCGTGCCAGACGCAGACGGCGCCTCGATGGCCGACCCTGAGGTAGCGGTGGGGGTGTTCTTCCCCACAGGTGGATTGGCCGGCAAGGTCGCGGTGGCCGTAACAACTGCCGGCGCGGTGAGGTCGGTTGGCGGCGTGTCTGTGACCGTGGGCTCAGTTGGCGCAACCGTCACAGCCAACGGGCCAACGGCGACGGTCGGAGACTCGGTCGGGACGGCCAGCGGTGCGTTGTTAACCAGGAAGGGCCGGCCGAAGGTCAGCACCACCGCCAGCAGGACCACGGTCAGAACAACCGCATCCAACAGGCTGAACGAGGGCCACCGTGACGGTTGTTCCCGCTTCGGCGAACGAAAGATCAATTCACGGATCGAGTCGCGCAGCGAGACAGGGGTGTCCCGTCGTCCGTCCCGCACCGCTGTCACGGCATCCCTGACCCGCCGCCGGCCATATTCGAAGTCGGCGCGGGGCATGGCCGGCAATTGGACCTGCGCGATCTCCGCTGACAGGCGCAGCAGTGGCTCCAGCTCGCTCGCCTGTTCCGGATGGCGTGCCAGGCACTCTGCAACGGTTGCTCCCTGGAAAAGTGCATCCAGACACTCACCCAGAACAGCGTCCAACGCCCCTTCGACAGGTCCTGGGCCGGACCAGGCCTCAGGTCTCACCGCCATGCCTCCGGTCCGTAAGATGCCAGGGTTTGTCGCAGCGCGGTCAGTGCGCGATGCTGCAAAGCTCTGATAGCCCCCTCGCTGCGCCCCATGAGGCCGGCCACCTCGGCGTGGCTAAGTTGTTCCCAGAATCGCAGAAACAATGTTTCCTGCTGATCCTCTGGAAGCCGGGCGATAGCGGCCAGCAGCACCTCCTGCCGCTCGTAATCCTCGGCCACTCGCGAGAGGTCCCCGGCATCAGCCGGCCTCTCTCTGCGCTCCTCGTTTTCCACCAGCACCGACTCCTCGCGCTCCCGTTTCCGATGGAAGCGGTACAACTCATTGTGAGCAATGCGAAAGAGCCAACCCGAAAAGGTGGCCACCGTATCCTGCGTACCGATGCGAAAGGTGGCGATGTGTTCGATCGCCCGTTCAAAGACGTCGGCTGCCAGATCTTTCGCCAGGTCGCGGTCGCGCACGCGGTACCACACGTAGCGGTAGATCCGGTCGGCGTACAGCTCGTACAGGCGGTCGAATGCCGCCGGATCGTAGCGCTGCGCCCGCTGCAGGAGTTGGGCCATGTCTTCGTCGGAGAGGGTCATTTTCGCGCTCATGCCGGCTTTGTTGATCCTACAAGCTAATAGTCCCTCGCTGCGAAAACGTTACGCTGTTTTCTCGATGACCTTCCGCGAAAGGGGGGGGCGGGGCGACGCGTTCGCCGTGGTCATTTGCTCGCCGGCCCCCTTCGTGCTACCATAGGCTGCGCGGAGTTGCTGTGTCAAAGTATCTCCAGGATGACCTCAGGGCGGTAGCACATTGAACTGCGTGTTGCGCATTTCCGCATCGGCGTGCTGCGGTATCGCCGGCTGCTTCTCTGGATGGCGGTGGCCGGCGCTATCTTCCCAATATTACCACAGATACAGGGATACGTCACCCATTTCATCGCCGGCGTTCGGAGCGCGGACCTCGCCACCAGGTGTACTTCGGCTAGTATTCCGATGGAGCATCACCCTCATCGGCTACGCGCGCGGGCAGCGGTTGCACGTTTACACCGCCTGGGATAGAATTGAACCTGCTTTAGACCGCAAAGTAACGCAATTCGGACCAAAGGGGAATACAATGTCAAGTAGTATGCGTGTTGATCTGCATCCCGGAAAGCGGCCAAAAGCGTGAGTATTAACCGATTTCTGTCCTCCACAAGCCACTCCGTCTCCAGGTCCCTACCCCTCCACCGGAGATGTCTCAACGCACAAGCGACCGCCACAAATCAATCAACCCATGGCCGGACGAGCGCCGGCACATCCGTCACTCAGGAAGGAGTGAAGTATTCATGGAAGAAAAGGTCTTGACGGAAGAAGAGTTGCTGGCCCGAGCAGAGCGGCCGGCGAAAGACGCCATGCTGTTACATCCCTTCTATCGAGGCAAGACTCAGACTGCTCTCCGGTGTCCAGTGCGAACGATTGACGATTTCGCCATCTGGTACACGCCGGGGGTGGCTGCACCCTGTCGGGCTATCGTCGAGGAACCCGACCTGGTATACGAGTACACCAGCAAGTGGAACACCGTAGCCATCATCAGCGATGGGACGCGGGTGCTGGGGCTGGGCGACATTGGCCCCAAGGCCGGCCTGCCGGTCATGGAGGGAAAAGCCTTGCTGTACAAGTACCTGGGCGGTGTGGATGCCGTCCCGATCATGCTGGACACCAAGGACCCCGATGAGTTCATCCAAACGGTCAAGATGCTCCAACCGTCTTTCGGTGGCGTCAACCTGGAAGACATCGCCCAACCCAAGTGCTTCCGCATCCTGGATACCTTGCGGGATGAATGCGAGATTCCCATCTGGCACGATGATCAGCAAGGAACGGCGACCGTCACGCTGGCCGGCCTCATCAACGCTCTCCGGATCGTGGGCAAGAAGCTGGAAGATGTTCGCATTACCTTCATCGGCACCGGCGCAGCCAACGTGGCCTGCGGGCGACTGATCTTCGAAGCCGGCGCTAACCCCGAACTGTCCATTTTCGTGGATAGCAAAGGAATCTTGCACAAAGACCGGCAGGACCTGTATCAACGGCGGACTGAGTTTGTAGACAAGTGGCACTATTGCCAGACCACCAACGCCGAGGGACGCACCGGCGACGTTCCCGAAGCCATGGCGGGCGCGGATGTCGTCATCGCGCTATCGAAGTCCGGCCCGAACACAATTCAGAAGGAATGGGTGGCGAGCATGGCGGAGGACAGCATCATGTTTGCGTGCGCCAACCCCATCCCGGAGATATGGCCATGGGAAGCGAAAGAGGCCGGGGCGGCCATCGTGGCGACGGGCCGGTCTGACTTCCCGAATCAGGTCAACAACTCTCTGGGCTTTCCGGGTATTTTCCGCGGTGCGCTGGACGTGCGGGCTCGCACCATCACCGATGGCATGTGCATGGCAGCGGCCCGTGCGCTGGCTGACATGGCTGTGGAAAACGGTCTGGGTGCAGGGAACATCCTGCCTACGATGGACGACTGGGAGGTCTTCCCCCGCGAGGCTGTCGCGGTCGCCATGAAGGCGCAGGAGGAGGGCGTCGCACGCCGGGAGACGACGGCCGAGAGGGAGTTCGAACGTGCTGCCTCGATCATTCGTGGCGCCCGAGACATGACACAAACGCTAATGGACACCGGCTTCATCCCGCCGGCCCCCGAGGAGGCGGCCGCGTAGCTCACGACCGTGCAGATAGCGGATAGCAGATAGCAAATGGATCATTAGCCGCCTGCCATCTGCTATCTGCTATCCGCACGGGGCAGTAGCGTGATACGTGAGATCTCTGGGATGAGGTCTCAGTTCCTCCAAATGCCGGCGCCAACTGTGTGCCCCCGCACTTTCCAATTTGGCCCGGATAGGATACACTTAGGCCATGCTGGATTGGCGAACTGGCGAAGAGGAGTGGAGTTCTGTCCGTGGTCAGCACGAACAGCGACCGCAGCCTCCGCATGGACGCCGCCCGATTCCCCGCTGGGTGTGGCTCCTGTTCGGGGTCCTTCTGGTCGGGGTCGGTGGCGCGGCCGTCTCGCTGCATTGGAAAGCCCGCCAACAAACCACGCAGCTTCGGCAGGATATCCAGGCCACGGTTGACACCGAAAGCTGGTCCCGGGAAACCCATAACCTCCGCCTGTACAGATCACTGTTGGACCCGGCTGCCCATGCCGGCTGGCGGCAGCGGCAGGAACAGGCTTTCATGGCCAGCAATGGTGTCGCGCCGGCCAGGATGACCGTGGCCGATGCCATGCTGTTTGGCGCCGACCTGGCCATCGTGGAACTGGAGGTCGAACCCGCGGCCGGGCCGCCGCATCGCGCAACCCGGGCGTACCGGCGCTCCGGCGGCTTGTGGCTGGAGACCTCGACCCCTGGTGGTCAGGTCTGGCTCGACCAGGTCACGCGGGAAACCGAGCACCTGCGCTTCGTATTCCATCAGCGGGATGCGGCCCGGATCATGGCTGTCATGTCCGACATCCAGGTGCTCTACGCGCAACTGCTGAGCGACCTGACGCTGTCTCCGCCGCAAGGGAAGCGAACGCTGTACGTCATCCTCTCTGTTCAACCTATCGAGAGCGAACTTTACAACGACCCCACCTCCTACAATCTCTCCGACCTTGGGCCGGATGCTGACGCAGAGGCCATCAAGCGCCGGCTGGGCGCGCTGTTGGTGGACCAGGTCGTGAGCCTGTTTCGTACGGAACAGGGCGACCTGCCCCTGTTGATCCAGGCCGTCGAAGAGTGGGAGTATGCCGACTGGCTGGGGGTTCCGCTGCTGGAGCCTCAGACAGCATCCCTCCAGGAGCTTCTTGTCAGCCTCCCATTTCTTTCTCTGCTGGATGAGGCGTGGAAATCCCTGGAGTATCCCGCCGCCCAGGCCATCGTCGGGCGAGCGCTGGTGGACTACACCGTCAGGACTTATGGTCGCGACAGTCTGGCGGATATCGTGCGCGGTGCGCAGCAGTACGGCGCCCGCTACCCGGTCATCACCCAGATACTGGACGTTGTCCAGGTGCTACACGTGCCATTTGCGGAGTTCGACGCCGGCTGGCGAAACTATGCTCTGCACGCCTTTACGCAGCGCGCGGGAACGCGCCTCGGTTCGCTGTCACCGGTGAAAGCCGACTTGCTCCGACTGTTGGCGGACGAGCAGCGGGCCATCGAACGGGGGGACCGTGATCGCTACCACAGTCTGTTCCCTGACCCCAGCGACCCCGACTGGCGAGAGCAGCAGAACCGGCTGTTCGACGTGTATCAGCAGTTCCGGCGCAGCACCAACGCCCCGTTCAGCGCCAGTCTGGAGGATGCGGTCGTTCGCGGTGATGACGCATGGGTGCGTGTCGAGGTACAGTTTCCCGACCCCGGTTCGACGCCGTACCAGCAAATCCGAACGTATCACCGCTTTGGCAGCGAGTGGAAGTGGGCATCTACTCCGGCATCTTTCTACGGTCTGACTCGCGAGCAAGAGACCTCACATCTGCGCCTGCGCTTCAATCGGCAGGATGCGGAGGTCGTTGCGCAGGAATTGCCGGCCACGGAGGCTTTCTTCGTGCAGGTGGCCGGCGATCTGAATGAGTCACAGCCTTTCGTCGAAATCGACGTCGTTCCCGATTATCGGGTGCTGGACTGGCGCGATCAGGAAGCAGAAGTTATCTCACAGGGAACGAGCACACTTACCACCACCCAGCTTTTGCTTCACCTTCAGATGGGTCCGCCTCGGACAGTTTCCCAAACACCGGGCGCAGTTGCCACAAGGCCGGGCGATCTGCTGTTCACGCTCGCCCTTCCGCCTCGTCTACAGATCCTCTCGCCAACCCTGGGCGCGCTTGTCACTGACATGCCGCCGGCCAGCTTCTACCGCATGTCAACTGGCCTGGCGCTGTCCCGGCATCTGATAACTGCCCAGGCTGGGACGCCAGAGACGCCCTTCGCGAACGCGCTCTACGAGGCCGTGGCGCGCTGGGAAACGGAGCAGTGGACGACTGATGCGCCGTGGGCGCAACCGCGCCGGCAGGCCCTCAGCGCGATGTTGCAGGCCGGTGTACAGCCCTCGCTGCGTGGCCGGCCCACCCGGACAGAGCGGAACGTTGACCCGACGACAGGCTATCTCTACGACACGGTCATTTCCTACCTGGTCGAGACATACGGGCGCGCGCATCTCGGCGAACTCGTTCAGGGCGCATCGCAGCACCAAGGGTGGGACAGCCTGATCCCCGATGTCCTGGACGTCAGCTTCGGAGAGTTCGAGGCCGGCTGGCGGGAGGATGATGTCATTCCGAACGGAGCGCCAGCGGAGTGAGGAATCCCTGGAACCGTGCA
>JBHHTZ010000232.1:0-6291 GCA_046753605.1 Anaerolineae bacterium | reverse complement strand
CGTCAGCGTACCCCAGAGGCTGTAGATGCCGCCTCCGCCGCCACCGGCTTGGTTGACGGTATTGCCGCTGACGGTGCTATTGGCCAGCGTCACCGTGCCCTGCCAGTTGTAGATTCCGCCGCCCTCCTCCGCCGTGTTGCCGCTGATGGTGCTGTTGATCAGAGTAAGGTTGGCGCCAGGCCAGCCGTAGTTATAGATGCCACCGCCGATGTCGGTCGTATTGCCGCTGACGGTACTGTTGTTGACGGTCAGCGTGCCCTGGTTGTTAAAGATGCCGCCACCGGCGCCCATCTGGGCCACGTTGCCGCTGACGATGCTGTTGTTGAGCGTCAACGCGCCAATGGTGTTGTAGATGCCGCCGCCAGCGAAGACGCCGCCGCCATTCGTGATTGTGACGCCATTGATTTCGACGGTGAAGCTGCCGTATGAATCCAGCACCCGGTCTATCCCGCCGCCATTGATGATGGTGCTGGCGGCCCCCGCGCCGTTGATGACCAGGTTACCCCAAACATCCAGATCGCCGGTGGCGTTGCCGTTTTCGTTTGCCCCTGCCAGCGCCAGGATGTAGGTGCCGGCGGGGAGGTTTATGGTGTCGTCGCCGCTGCCGGCGGTACAGGCATCCACGGCGCTATTGGTGTTGGCGGCCTGGATCGCCTCGCGCAGCGAACAGTCGCCGTCGGCGTTCAGTTCGTCGGCGGTGGTGTTCACGGCGATGGTGGCTCCACCAACCGCAGCCTCTGACGATTTCGCCGGCGCCGTGAGAAACAACAGAACGCCTATCATTCCCAGGATCAACGCGCCAATCATCCATTTCATGCGGTGCTTGTGCATGACACCATCTCCTTTTCTTGGTCTTTGACTGCGTCAGTTGAGTTGATTCGCCACCTTCACTTCCACTGCGTAAAGCACTCTCATTGACACCTCCATTCCTTGCCTGTGGCGGTCTTCCTCTTCCGTCTGTGAGCGAAGCCAAGTTTTCCCTAGAGCCGGGGCAGGCAACACTCCAATATTTCACAACCACAGTCGTGCGCCCTTCTACCACGTATATGCTGGGAACTGTCTAAAAAAATACGGCCTACAACCAACAAGCCCCCTTGCCCATCCCTGCTACCTGTGGTACACTTCAGGCGCAGCAGAGAACTTTGTCCCTTTGTCAGCCGCATCCCGCTCGTGTGTACCGAATAACCCCTGCTCTAGCCATTGTGCCATGTCTGATACCGACCAGAAACTGATCATCGCCTGTCGCCGAGGTGACGAGCGTGCCTGGGAGAGCCTTATTGCCCGCCACGAGCGCCTCATATTCTCTATCGCCCGCCGGCACGGCCTAACCGCGGACGACGCCGCCGACGTCACGCAGACAGTCTTCATCATCTTGCTGCAGAGCATGGACCGGCTGCCAGACGACGTCAACCTGGGCGGCTGGCTGACCACCGTGGCCCGCCGCCACACCTGGCGCGCCTTCGCCCGGCTGGGCCGAGAGCTACCCGGCGAGAAAGAAGACGTCGCCGAGAGTGCCACCCTGCTTGGTCGCCTGACCTCTAATCCCATTGACCGCTGGGAGATACTGCAAGCAATACACGAAGCGCTAAACCGCCTGAGCAAACGCTGCCGGCAACTCCTGCTGGCCCTGTACTTCGACCCGACCGGGCCTACCTATGCTGAAGTAGCCGCCCACCTGAAGATGTCTGTGGGTAGCATCGGTCCCACCCGCGCCCGCTGTCTGACCAAGCTAAAGGCCCTTCTCTCCGAGGAGGGCTGACAAGTATTTTTCGTCCTCGCCACGAGCATAACCGAATGAGACTATTTAATGCCCGAACCATCGAGGAGGAGAGAGTTGCCATCGCAGACACGGATTCCATTTGAAACCCTGGCCGACCTGGTGGACGATCGCCTCTCAGAGAGCGAGGCAGCCGAAGTGAAGCGCCGGCTGGCCGACGCTGACCAGCGCACCCAAGCTGACCTGGCCTGGCTGCAAGCCCTGGCAGCATTCCGCCGGACGATGCCCCTCGAAGCCCCGCCCAAACGGGTGCGGGAGACTTTGCTCACCCACTTCCGCCGCGGGGCCGAAGGGCGACGTCCTGAGCGAGCCGAAGGGCGGCACCGACAGGGCTTCTTTCCGCGTTTGGTGGCCCAACTGACCTTCGACAGCCGGCTCCAGCCAGCTCTGGTCGGCGCCCGAGGTGGGCCGACCGAGCCTGGCCAACTGCTCTACACCACAGACCGGATGGACATCGAGCTTCACCTCCTGCCAGCAGAATCGGGCCAGGTGCGCATCCTGGGTCAGGCCCTACCCCGCGACCCGGACTTGAACGTGGCCAACTGCGCGGTGCAGTTGCTAGCAGGGGAGCGAGAGGTTGGCCTGACCAGCACCAGCACGCTAGGCGAGTTTAGCTTCGAAGCCGTCCCTGGCGGCGGCTACACACTCGTCCTTGTGAGCGAGGAGGGGGAAGTCGAGCTTGAGCACGTTGACCTCACTGCTGGCGGAACTGATTGACGGCCTGCTGGCTCAACCCGACCCTGAGGCCTGGGCCGCTTTCCTGCGCCAACGAGGGCGGTACGACGTTGCGACCCTGGAAGCGTTGGCCACCGCCGGCGACGCGCTGGTGCGGGACGACCCCGGCGGTGGCGCCCGGCTGGCAGAGGCCCTGGTCGAGCTGGCCGAAGGGCTGCCGGCTCCCCTGGCTGCTGCCCAGGCCCACTATCTGCGTGCCCAGGCCCACGCCCTGGCTGGCGAGTGGACTCAAGCCCTGCCCCTCATCGCGGCTGCCCGTGACGGCTTCCTGGCCGCCGGCCAGCCGCAGGAAGCCGTCCGCACCAGCGTGGGTGAGATGCACGCCCTCGCCGGGCTGGGCCGCTATCCGGATGCCCTGGCTGCTGGGGAGCGAGCCCTTGCTGAAACCACGGATCCTTTCATAGTCGCCCTGGTGGCTCAAAATCAGGGGATGATCTACGATCTAATGGGACGCTACGACGATGCCCTGGCCGCCTACGACCGGGCCGCCGCTGGCTACGCGGCGCTGGATCAAAGCGAGCGGCTCGGACACGTCCATAACAACCGCGGCATGGTGCTCCTCAGTCTGGGTCGGGGTGGTGAGGCTGTCCAGGCCTTTCAGGACGTGGCGGCCATCTTCGCTGCCAGAGGTCTAACCCTCCTCACCGCTCAGGCCCAAACCAATCGCGGCGAGGCCCTCTCGCTGATGGGTGACCACTCCGCCGCGCTGGAGGCCTTTGAGACGGCCCGGCGGACCTTTGAGGCATTGGGGCCTGGCGTCGAGCGTGGCACCCTGTACCTGGAAACCGCCACCGCGTACCTGGCTCTCAACCTGTATCCAGAGGCGCTGGCAACCTGCGACGAGGCGCTGGCCGGCTTTCGTGCCGCCTCCATGCCCTACGAACAAGGTCAAGCCCTGGTCCGCCGGGCGGCGGCCCTGAACGCCCTGGGGCAGCCACCCGCAGCCGAAGCAGCCCTGGCGGAGGCGGAAACTATCTTCCGCGAGCTGGGCAACGAACCCTGGCTGGCCATCGTCTGGTTGGAACAGGCCGCCCTCTGGGAGTTGATGGAGCGTGGCGAAGAAGCCTTGGCTGTTGCCCAGGACACCCTGGCCCTCTGTGAGCGACTGGGCCTGGCTGTGCAGGGCGCCTACGCTCACCTGCGCCTGGCCGATCTGCTGGCCGATCAAGCACCGGAGACCGCGCGGACTCACCTGGAGAAGGCGCTGGTCCAAGCCGAGGCATTGGCCCTGCCCCAACTCCGCTATCGGGCTCATGCCCGCTTGGGCCGGCTGTGGCGGCTCCAAGAGCAGACCGACGAAGCCCTGAACCATCTGACCCAGGCTATAGAGGAGAGCGAGCGCCTGCGGGCCACGTTGCCCCAGGAGACCCTGCGTACCGCCTTTCTGCGGGACAAACTGACACCTTACGAGGACTTGATACAGTTGTACCTGGCCCACGGCGATGACAATGGGCTGCGGCAGGCCTTCGCCGTCGCCGAGCGGGCCCGGTCGCGAGCCCTGCTGGACCTGCTGGCCGGCAGTGTTGATGACCAGCTCCAGGCCGCCGAAACTGATGAGGCCGATGCAGCTTTGCGGCAGCAGTTGGAGTTGCTGCGAGCCGACCTGGACCTGATCTACAATGAACTGTTGGCCGCCGATACCAACGCCTCAAAGGATGACCAGCCCGGCCCCAGCCTGGCCCAGCTCCGGAGTCAGGCGTACCAGCATGAGCAGGAGATCACCCGCCTGCGACTGCGCGTGGAGGCCCTTGGCCACGGTTATCTCGACGTGGCGCAACCGCTCTCACTGAAAGCGGTCCAGGCCACACTGCCCCCAGAGGCACACCTGCTGGCCTACTACATCGTCGGCGACGAATTGCTGGCCTTCGTCGTCAGCCCCCATTCCCGTGCAGAGGTGCAGAGGGGCCTAGGTGCAGAGGCGCCGAGGTGCCGAGGTGCCGAGGTGCGGTCCTCCCTGCTCCCCTGCTCCCCTGCACCTCTGCTCCCTGGCTCAGGAGAGGGGCCTGGGGTGAGGGCTGACTCCCCTCTCCCAGAGTTGGGAGAGGGGCCGGGGGTGAGGGTTTACCGCCGGCTGACCACGCCCAGCGAGCTGACGCCGGCTCTGGACCGGCTGGGGATGCAGTGGAATCGCTTTCACCTCGGCGCCGAGCACGCGGCCCGCCATCGGGCAACTCTGGAGCAAAGTGCCCGCGCTATCCTGGCTGACCTCTACGACCAGTTGGTGCGGCCTCTGGCCGACGGACTAGGTGGCGAGCAGCTTATCATTGTCCCCTACGGGCCACTGCACGGGGTTCCCTTCCATGCCCTCTACGACGGCCAGAGCTACCTGATCGAACGCTACGAGATTTCATACGCTCCCAGCGCCACAGTCATGGCGCGCTGTCAGGCCAGGCCACGCCGGCCACTGGAACTGGCACTGGTTGTTGGCGTCCCCGATGCTGGCATCCCCCATGTCGCCCAGGAGGCCGAGGCCGTGGCAGCCCTGTTCCCTGGGGCGCGGCTCCTGCAGGGCCATGAAGCTACCATGCCCGCATTGCGGGCCGCGGCAGCGGGCCGGGACCTGTTGCACCTGGCTTGTCACGGACTGTTCCGGGCCGATAACCCCCTCTTCTCTGCCCTACGGCTGGGAGACGGCTGGCTGACTGTGGCCGAGGCAGCCGAGTTGGGTTTGGAGGCCGGGTTGGTGACTCTGAGCGCCTGCGAGTCCGGCCGCAGCCGTGTGGTAGAGGGAGACGAGTTGCTGGGGTTGGCGCGGGCCTTCCTAGGGAGCGGGGCGGCATCGCTGGTAGTCAGCTTGTGGCTGGTCAACGATGCCAGCACCGCCCAGTTGATGGAGGAGTTCTACCGCTGCTTGCAGGCTGGTCAATCAAAGGCCGCCGCCCTGCGGGCCGCCCAACGGGCACTGCTCGCCACCGAGCTCCATCCCTACTACTGGGCGCCTTTCGTACTCATGGGCCAAGGCTGAATTTGGGGATGGCACCCTAACATGTTTCACCGAGCAAAGCATCACTCAGTGCCAACTTCCAACCTGTGCCAATGGGCCGTGTTTCTGGGGGAAACGCCACGCCGTTTAACATAGCCTTAACATTGCCATAACACCGTATTAGCCAAGAAGGGTGAAATCCGTGATATAATGCCTGAGTGGAACGTGCGTATATCACCGGCCCTGTCCATGGGGTAAGGCGGTTCCAGAAATTAAACTATCCCAACTGCTCCCGCCGGATTGCCAAATCCGGCGGGCCTGGCCTGGATTTGGCAATCCAGGCCGAGCGAAGTGGGGCAATTATCTTCCTGGAAACGCCTAAACTTGGCTTCGCCCACAGACGGAAAGGTAACCATCTCTGAATTTGACATGTTGGACGTGATAATGATGCCTCACCATGTTAGGTCTTTGAAGGCGCTTGGCATTCTGCTGACGCTGCTGACGCTGTTGGCGGGAGCTTCCTACTCCCAGGAGCCAGAGCCCTATCGTGATGCGCCGGGCCAGGCCGTGATCCGTCTGCAACCGGGCGCGGGCACCCACTACGACGGCGGTAAATACGAGGAGTACGAGCTCTACGGCTTTGTGGAGAGCATGCCAGAGGGCAGCTTCATCGGCGCCTGGGTGGTGAACGGCACCAGCTTCGAGGCCACGGCGTCCACCGAGTTCCTGGAGGATGATGGGCCACTGCAAGTATGGGCCTACGTCAAAGTCAAGTACTATGTCTCAGGTGACGTCAACTATGCTACCTGGACCGAGACCGAGGGCGGCGGTGCATACGAGGAGCACGAGCTCTACG
>JBHHTZ010000231.1:0-6296 GCA_046753605.1 Anaerolineae bacterium | reverse complement strand
GCACGCTGTCTTCCTCGTCCAGAGCCTGCAGCGCTTCCTCAAGGAGGTCTACCGAGGGGGCCGCCGGCAGGTTGAAGCGCCACCGCGCTTCTTCGAAGCCCAGGGCGGCCCGTGCCAGGTGCTCTGCCGTGTCCGCTGTCCTGGCGATGCCGGCCGCCTGCTGGAACGTCTCCATCGCCGGCAAGATCTGACCGGCGTTCTTTTGCGCCTCGCCCAGCGCGATCCGCAGGTCCAGCTCCTGCCGGCTGCGCTCGGGGGTGACCGGCAACGTTCCGAGCAAGCTGAGCCCCCGCGTCAGGTGTGCAATCGCCTCGTCGTTGGCGGAGAGTCGGATGGCGCGGTTCCCTGCCTGGTACAGGTAGTGAATCGCCTTCTCTGGAATCCCCGCTGCCTGGAAGTGGCGCGCCAGCTCGACGGCAATCTCTTCCGCCTGGTCACCGTACAGCGCCTCCAGCGTGTTCCCCACGTCTTCGTGGAGGAACTCCCGCTCGGTCTCGCTCAAATCGCGGTACAGGTACCGCTGGAACAGGTTGTGTCGGAAGCGATAGATGGACAATCGCCGCCCGCCGATGCGTTTGATCCCCTGCTCCCAGACCAAACGGTGCTGTCGGTCCGCATCGCGGGCCAGCCGGCGCACCAAGTCGCGCTCGCTCACACCACACACGCGTGCAACCACCTGGGCGGCGAAGGTTTCGCCCTCCACGCTGGCCACGGTGAGAGCCTCCTGCAAGCCAGCCTCCAGCCGGCGGATGCGCTCCTCGATCACGCCCCGCACGCGGGCCGGCAGCGTCCCCCAGTCCAGCGCTGCTCCCTCGACCCACCGACCTTCCTTGTCCTGGACGAGATCACCCCGCTCGCGCATGTCGCGTAGCAACTCGACGGTGAACAGCGGGTGTCCGCTCGTGTGCCGGAGCAACGCCTGGCGGAAGCCTTCACCAAGCCGGTTCGGTTCGGCGTTCAGCAAGGCATCGACAAAAGCCCTGCCTTCGACATCTGTGCTCTGGCTAACGTCCACCCAGATGTCGCCGTGGTAGCGCTTGAGCTCGCTGGCTATGCCTTCCAGTGGGTGGCGGTCACCGTTCCGGCCGAGGGCCACATCGTCGGGTCGGTACGTGCCCAGGATGAGGATGCGGTTCTCTCCGATGCGGCGAGCCAGGTGGAACAGCAGGCCGGCGGACGAAACGTCCACCCAGTGCAGGTCGTCCAGCACCAGGATAAGGGGCTGCTGGGCTGCCAGGGCCGTCAGCACGTCGGTGTATTGCTGGAAGATGCGGCTCTGATCGAGGCCGGCACCGCTCCCAGTTACCGACTTGCGCTCCGTCAACGCCTCCAGGCGATCGAGCCAACCGACCCTGCCGGCCAGGAAAGCGCCGGCGCGGGTCGCGACCCCGACGCCGGGCACCAGGATGTCGATCAGGTCTGGACCGAGATCGACCAGCGCCTGGCCGGAGATGCGCAGGAAGGCGCGCAGGCGGCCCGCATTCTCCTGGGTGATGGCCCCCTGAGACAGCCGGGCTTCCACATCGCCAGTGAGGAGCCCGAGCACCTCGCGGAAGGGCAGATAGGGATCGCCGATGCCCGTCTGGGCGTTGCACTCGCCGATAGCGACCAGGAGGTCGTCGTGCTGCGCCTGGGCGCGGCGGGCGAACTCAGTGACGAGGGCAGTCTTGCCGGCGCCGGCCTCGCCCGTGACGAAGCAGACTTGACTGTGGCCGGCGAGGACGCGGTCCAGAAACACCTGGAGCTGAGATAGTTCTCGCTCGCGTGCGACAAATATTTGCTCAGTCATTGTCCGCTCGACTCTCGCTAGGCTCAGCGGTCAATACAACAGTAGAAGCGTCTCGCTACCCTTCATTTGATCGCGGAGAGCAATTGCTCGTTATGCTGTATCACCTGGCGGAAGCCGGCCTGCTTCAGCCAGTCCCGGTAGTCGGCGAAGGGGTAGGCGGCGCCGCCATTCCAGGTGCTCATCAGCAGGGTGGCGCGGCTGGCCCATTCCGAGGGCTGCTCACCGGCCATGATGGCGTCAATCACCAGGCGGCCGCCGGGCCGCAAGGCGCGATAGGCGCGGCGGAACACCTCGGCGTTCTCCGCAGGGGTGAGGATGTAGGTGATCAACCCCAGCAAGGCTGCATCATAGCGCTCCACGCCGAAATCATCCGCGAGGATGTCCGCCGGCATGAAGGTGGTCCGCACCTCAACGCCGAAGCGGAGCGCCAGGTCACGCGCCACGTCGAGCACGTCTGCGCTGTCCACGCAGGTGACGTGGACGTTTTCATGGGCCTGTGCCAGCGCCAGGGTCTTGATGCCGCAGCCGCAGGCCAGGTCCAGCAGGTGGAGGGGCCATCCCTCATCCACTTCGAGGCCGACCGCGCGCCACAGGTCCAGGCTGTAGGCGACACGGCTTGGGCTGTAGCTCTCCAGCCAGGCGTCTTGCGCCCACGGCAGGGCGTAGCCGGCCGGCTCGCCTGAGCGAATCGTGTCCAGCATCTTGTCCCACATCGCCGGGTCGGTGTTGGCCAGGACCCAGTCGCCGGCGTAGGTTTTCACCCCGCGCACCAGGAAAGCGGCGGCGGATGGGGTCAGGGCATAGGTTCTTGTTTCGGGCTGGTATTCGAGAACCTGCGTGCTGCTCAGGTGATCGAGCAGCGCACGCACACCTGCGACGCCGGCGTTGCAGGCGGAGGCTACGCTTTCGGCGCTGGCCGGGCCGGCGGACAGGGGAGTGAACACGTCGAGCAGGAGGGCCAGGCGGATAAACCGGCCGAGAAAGCCGCCGCCGTACAGGCCATAGATCAGGTCTGAATCGGGGTAGGAAGAGGTCTCCATCATCTCGCCTTAAAGCCGGCTATACCAACTCGCCAATTCCGAACCGATTTGGTGTGGATTGTCTTCTTGCAGGAAGTGAATCCCCTCACCGACATCCACGCTCGCCAGGTTCTCGAGGTTCTGTTGGCACCATTCCACCATCGGCGCGGTGATCAGCGCGCCCGGCGTGGCGTGGAACATGAGCTTCGGCAGCTCCGTCTGCTGTAGCCACTGGCCGTAGGTGATCACAGCCTCGGCGACATCAGCCGGCTCGCCGGCGATGGGGATCTCGTTGGGCCAGCGCCAGACCGGTTTGCGATTGGCCGGCTCGATGTACGGTGCCCGATAGTGGTCCATCTCCGCCTCCGTGAGCTCGCGCACCACCGCTCCCGGCAGGATTTGCTCAACGAACATGTTCTGGTTCACGATCAGGTCCCAGCCCACCTCCGGGGTGCGAAAAGCCTGGAATATCTTTTGGAAGTCTTCCGGAAACACCTCCCAACCAGGCAGCGGCGCCAGGATCGCTTCCAGGAAGGCGATGCCCTTGACGTTATCTTCGTGACGCATGGCGTAGTAGAAGCCGAGAGCCGAGCCCCAATCGTGGATCACCAGGGTGATGTTCTGCAGCCCCAGCTTCTCGATGAAGCCTTCGACGTACTTCACGTGGTCGAAGAAGCGGTACTCGATGGCCGGCTTGTCGGACTTGCCCATGCCGATGAGGTCCAGCGCGATGGCGCGTCCCAGGGGTGTCACGTGGGGGATGATGTTGCGCCACAGGTAGGACGAAGTCGGATTGCCGTGGAGGAACAGGATCGGATCGCCTGTGCCCTCGTCGATGTAGTGCATCTTCGAACCGCGCACTTCGACGTAGTGGGACTCGTATGGGAAATCGGGTGAAATCTCTCGTTGTGCGGTCATTTCGTCTCTTCTCCTTTGCGATAGCCCTCATGACATAGCTGCTCTGATGTGCCTGTGACGCCGCTCTTCTTGCGCCTCGGCTTTTGCCCGAGTACTGTAAAGATCGTATCTGCCTGAGCTGCGGGCTCATCTGTAAATCCTTTGAAGACTTGAATGTTTACTAACCCTTCATCTCGAAAGTGCTGCATCGCCTGACTCTGCGTGTACCAGCGAGTTGCCGGAGAACGCCGATGCGTCTCTGAGGCAATCACTTCACCGTCGCGCATGATGCAGACAGTTGCCTGTACGCAATGTTGGACCGCCCTGCTATTCCACGCCCGCTATTTCTGGTCTCCAGCCCGAACAAACGCCCCGTTGCGCAGAATGGGTGCCGAATCGCTGGCGTTGAGCTGAGCAGCCAGGCGCACGTCTTCTGTATAGCCGCGCTCAATGAGTTCTTTACCGGAACTGCAACGCATCAAGTGCTCGTCCAAGGCAGGTTGAACAGACTGAAAGGCGGCCAGTGCTATCGCGGCTTCCGGGGCCAGCCGGCCGCTGAGATAGCTGATGATGGCGCCGGCGCCCACCAAGTCTTCGAAGCAAGGCCGCAGACTCTGGTCCGCCGGCCAGCGCTCCCCGGCTGGGATAACGGCGATCTGACTACCGAACTTCTGTGCAGCCCTGGCGACCGCCTGAGCATTTCTCAGGCAGCCGGCCAGCACCGGAGTGCGGTTAGCCGCAAGCGATAGCGTCGCACCGTTCGGCGACGGTAGGACGATCCGCGTGCCGGCGGGAATGCGCATCAGCGACTCGGGCGACAGTGAAAAACGGTTGTGGGAGCGATGGCGCTCGGCAAGGTGTGCATTGACCGAGGCAGCGAAATTGGCGGCCTGGCGGAAACCGCCCTGGTAAGGAAAGACAAGCGCTCCGCGCTGGGTAGCGACGTCCACGCTCGTTGAAAACGATAAGACGTCAACAATGACAATGGCGTCGCAGTGTGGTGCCAGGACCGCTACGCCGTGACCACCCCACTCGCAGCGCACATCAAACTCGAACTGGTCAAAGAACATTTCAGTACATCTCGGCAAACTGGTTGGGCAATTGTACCTTCCCTACACCATCGACTATCTTCTGCTGCCCAATGCTCAAAGGTCACCAGTGCCCGTTACGGCGTCCGGTGCACCGCATTGTCAGGCATCATTTCGCATCAAATGGTCTCGGAGAAACGCATATGCGCGCTCTCGCATGTCCTTGCTGAAATGGTGCCCACCCGGGTAGATCCCAAACTCGAGGACCCCTTCTACAAACGCAGACCGTGCGTATTGAACCATCTCCTCAATACCGACACCCCATCTATTGTCCTCTTCGCCGCCGAGAATGAGAAGACTGGAGGGTTCCACCAAGCGTACCACATCTTCGATATCGCCGTACCGCAGGACTCCGGGAAGGACGAAATCGAACTGGATTCCTGGCATGTCTCGGTAGTTTGTTGAACCACAACTGCACACGCTTACCCGAATGCGGCGGTCGAATACCGGCGCAAACAGGGCCATGCGCCCACCATACGAATGGCCGATGAAACCGATTCGCTCGCGGTCCACCTCGGCCATCTCCTGTAGAAGATCAATGCCAACGCTGACATCATGCAGAACTTTGCCGAGAAGAGTCTGCCCACGGATCAGCCTGGCATGGAGTTCGTGTACATGGGCGTAATCTGGCGATCCCTTGTCCTTGCAGCGCTCTTCGAAACATATCGCGTCCGGCGCGAGGGTGACGAATCCACGCGCAGCGAGTTCGCTTGCATAGGCCTCATCCGGATCACCCGCCAGACCAACGAGTTCGCTCTTGCCCAGCAGACGGTTCCCGCCGTGCTGATGGAAGCAATAGACCCCTGGCGCTTGACCAACCAGGGCCTTTGGAACGCACAAAAAGGCCCGAATGCGCTCATCCGATTCAACAGCATATTCGAGCGTCTTGCGCCAGTATGCCCCGCAGTCAACCTCATCAATCACCACTACCTCAGGCGAGACCTTTTCTGGCAGGATTCCGAGGAGTTTTATCAGTGTCTTGCTTGTGAACATTTCAAGATGTCCAACGGTGCGAACGTAAAACCTTCGATTATTTCCCCGGAGCGCGGGGATGACTTAGCCTGTTGCCTCGTACGTATGCCAGGGCGATACCCCTATGTTTGGTGGGGGGAGCGCCGGCCTGTCCGGCGGTTGGAGCCTGACTTCGAGCGTGCGCCCCGGCGTCATCTCACCGCTGATGTGCGGAATGAACGGGTTCCAGGCCAGATACGCTGGAAAGTCGGCGAGCGCTTCCCAGACCGCGCTTGCTGCGGCATCAATCTCGATTTGACTGTCAATCGTCCTCATGCGTCTCCTTCCCGTAGGCGGTTCTTCATGCGGCGGCAGCGTGCGCCAGCGCCGAAGGGGCCTGGCGACCGACGATGGCCGGCGCCTCGTGGATCAACTCGTCGTTCTCCGGGGCTTCCACCATGAACAGGGCAAAGTCCACGCGGCGCGTGAGGTTGCTTGCCAGGATGGGGTCGCCCACGTGCCGGCTCCACACCGGAAGGCCCTGGCTCTCCC
>JBHHTZ010000230.1:0-6314 GCA_046753605.1 Anaerolineae bacterium | reverse complement strand
GCGTAAGGTTCGACGTCTCAGGTAGCGTGTGCAAGGATCTACAAGGAGGTGAGAGCGGGGCGATCTGGAGGAAAGTAACAAGGCTTGAAAGAGAGCCTATCCACAGCCGGCAATCGCGGCAGATCGCCGTATAGACGTGAGGTGCGATTGCCCGGGGGTTCGACCATCGGACCATCTGTTTCGTGGTCCAACACGACATTCGGAAAAGGAGGCAATTCACTTCTGATGAGAAGCCGCGAGATTCTTTTAGTCGTACTGGTTGTTGCCATTGCCCTGGGCAGTGGCTTGATTGGTCTGTACCTTGGCCGGAATTCGGCCCAGCAGGCAGCGGCACCTGCTGTGACCGTTGGCGGCGCGCAGTCGGTATCCGCCGGCCAGGTTCGGCTCTGGACCGATGCGCAGAAGAGCGGCGACCCGACGTTCACGGTCGACAGCAATGGTAGAGTTTACCAGGGTACTGTTCAGACCGGGCAGGCCATCCTCTTCTTCGACGGTTCCACGGTCTTCCGTGGCGCCAATAGTACCGGTGAGAAGCTGTTCACGGTCGGTGGTGAAACCATCTTCGTAGGTGGTAACACGAACGGGCCGGCAGCCTACACGGTAACCGGCAACAAGGTGTATGAGGGTAAGGGCACGCAAGGCGCCATCCTGTACAACATCGATGGCGAGCGATTGCGCGAAGGCGCTAACTCCACTGGCAGCCTGGTGTTCCAGGCGAACACGGCCCTTTCGGGCAGCGTCCAGTTCCTGCTCCCGATTCTCGCAGACCGCCGCTTCTAGTTGCTGATGTGTCACAGTTTCACAACCCATAGAGATTCTCAGACAAGGAGGTTCTTCACCACAATGAAAGCTCGTGTGATTCTTGTTGCTGTTTTGGTAGTTGCCGTTGCGTTGGTTGGCTGCACTCAGGCTCAGAAGGCGCCTGAGTCCGCCAAAGTAAGTGGAAGCTCAGTATCCGCCGGCCAGACTCGACTCTGGACCGATGCGCAGAAGAGTGGCGACCCGACGTTCACGGTCGACAGCAATGGTAAAGTTTACCAGGGTACCGTTCAGACCGGGCAGGCCATCCTCTTCTTCGATGGTTCCACGGTCTTCCGTGGCGCCAACAGCACCGGTGAGAAGCTGTTTACGGTCGGTGGTGAAACCATCTTCGTAGGTGGTAACACGAACGGGCCGGCAGCCTACACGGTGACCGGGAATAAGGTGTACGAGGGTAAGGGCACGCAAGGCGCCATCCTGTACAACATCGATGGTGAGCGACTGCGCGAAGGCGCTAACGCCACTGGCAGCCTGGTGTTCCAGGCAAACACGAACCTTACCGGCAGCGTTCAGTTCCTGCTCCCGATTCTCGCAGACCGCCGCTTCTAGGTCTCGCACGCAGAACCTGACGTAGGACCTGTTGGCAAGCGGGTACTTCTAGGCAACCAGGGTCCCGTCCAGCCGCAGATCAATCCGCAGGATCCGATCCTGTGAAAGCCGAGACCGGGGTTCACTAGAGCCCCGGTCTCGGCTTGTCCGCGTTGATACCAGGCCGTGTGTTGGGGTTAAATGACAATGCATTTCAGCCCTGAGTTGCTCGTGATTGGTGGCCAGACGGTTGTGGCTGCCTTGATCACTATCGCCCTCCTCTGGTATGCCCGGTTGTTTCGGGAAACTGAGCGGCGAACGCGTCAAATTGAGGCGATCAATGATATTGCGCTGACCATCAACGCCGGTCTAGACCTGGCTGAAGCATTTCGCGCTGTGACGGCAGGAACCCGCCGTCTCATACAGTTTGATCGCGCCGCCATCGTCCTGCTGGACCCTTCCGGTGATTCATTCGAGGTGGTGGCCAGCACTGCGGAGTCGCCGACGCGGCAGCAAATCTCCCTCCTTGCCTCATCTGAGGAGGATCAGCCTGTGCGCCAGCACATCCCGCGAGGCGCATCCGCCGTTGGCTGGGCGGTGAGCCACGGTCAGCCCTGGATTTCCCGCAACCTGGCGCAGGAGCGTTACCGACAAGATGCCGGCATCCTGTGGGCCGCCGACGCGCGGTGGTGTGTGGCCCTGCCGCTCTCGCTGCGCGGTGAAGCTATCGGTGTGTTCAGCCTCAGCGGGGCCCAGCGCGTCGATCTTGGCGAGGAGACCGTTGATGCGCTACGCGTTATTGCTGAGCAGGTCGCCATCGCTACCGCGAATGCTCAACTATACGCGGAAACGCGCGCGCTGGCGCGGGATCTGGAGAAGCGCGTCGACGAGCGAACCAGAGAGTTGCGGGAAGCGCAAGAGCAAATGATGCGCACCGAAAAGATGGCTGTCGCTGCCCAACTTGCGGCGGCAATCGCTCACGAGATCAACAATCCCCTTCAGTCCATGCGGCTGTATCTGGAGCTCATCGAGGGCCAACAGGGAGACGGATCAGCGAACCAGGAGTACCTGGAAGTCGTCCAGGAACAGGTGGGCAGGATTGCAGGGATTGTGTCAAGGTTGCTGGAGCAACTCTACCAACCGAGTGAGGAACCACTGACCCCCGTCCACCTCAGATCGTTGATAGTTGACTTGCTCACTCTGTTTGGCCGGCAGTTGCAGGATACAGGCGTCACTGTGGATCTTGAAGTACCTGAAAGCCTGCCCCCCGTTATCGGAGCAATCAACGGCCTGCGACAGGTTTGTCTGAACGTGTTGCTGAACGCCCTGGAATCGATGCCGGATGGAGGCACACTCCGTATCGTCGGTGAGATGGTGGACAAGACAATCTGCTTGACGTTTATCGATTCAGGTATAGGAATCGCCCCCAAAGATGTTCCCCGAGTATTCGACCCCTTTTATACCACGAAGCGACATGGTACCGGCCTGGGCCTGACGGTCAGCTATCGGATTGTGCAGGAGCACGGCGGTCAGTTCGACATAAAAAGCCAGCCGGGCGCCGGCACGACCGTTCGCGTGATCTTGCCGATCCAGGGGCCGGTTGACCAGAAACCGCCCCTCACCCACCAACGATCCGCATAATGCGTGTACCAGGACATCCGGCACGTAAGACGGACTGGCGAAACGTAGTCGAATAGCAGGTAGAAAGACATGGCCGGCGGTTTGTCGATGCGGCTAAACTGCTGTATTATTTGAACTGGAACTGTCGCTGTATACACGACGCCGCTGGAACAGAGGTCAGCCGACCGCCGGCAAACCATGTCGAATACCACAACTGAGTACTTGCTTATGACAACCCTGGATCAAGAGCTTGCACAGGATCACCAATCAGACGTTCATCCAACCCAACAAATGGTAGAAGAGGTTGCCGCCGCTGCCTTGACCCTTGAAGAGGTCCAGGACGGATTCCCAGCTCTATGGGCCCATCTGCAAGAGTGCGACGAGTGTTTCGCAGCCTTCACATCTCTCTTGCGGCTGGCGCACGAGACAGGTCATAAAGAGGGGCACTCAGAGGAATCGGAGTCGCGCCGCGCTGTGCTTTGGACGGCCGTCGCGGCTGTGCTGGCAATTGCCATCCTGGCCGGCGGTTTCCTTTTCTGGCAACGCCAGACGGAGGAGACAATCGTCAACCGCGTTTACCAACGCATGAGCCCGGCCGTCGCCCACATCCAGGTGACATCAGCCGGCGTCACAGGCTCTGGCGTCGTGTTCGACAAGGATGGCTTCGTGATCACCAACTACCATGTGATCAGCGAGGCTCAGAACGACGAGGACATCGCTGTCAACTTGCCTGGTCTTATGCGCGTGCCTGTGCATCTCATCGGATATGACGTTGCCACGGACCTGGCCGTCCTGAAGGTGGATGTTCCGCCTGGTCGCCTGACTGTGGCGGAGTTCGGCAATTCGGAGGGTGTGACTGTAGGTGATCTGGCGATTGCGATCGGCAATCCTTTCGGGCTTTCCCATACCTTGACGGTTGGGCATATCAGCGCCGTCCAGCGCCGCCTCATGAGTAACGACATGTATGCGCCCGATGTCGAGGGTGTGTTACAGACGGACGCAGCGATCAACCCCGGCAACTCGGGCGGCCCGCTGTTCAACAGCGCCGGCCAGGTGATCGGTATGAACACGCGCATTGAGTCGCCCTCGGGGGGGTCCGTCGGCCTCGGCTTTGCCATTCCCAGCAACACCATACTTCAGGTCGCCCGGGAGATCATCGCCAAGGGCCACGTCCGACGACCTTTCCTGGGGGCCGGCGGGCGTCCGCTGAACGCCACGCTCGCACGCGATCTGGGGTTACCTGTGGAGCGCGGGCTGCTGGTTCAGGAGATTCATCCTGACTCCCCGGCAGCCAATGCCGGCATTCGAGCCGGAGACACACCCAGCCAAACAACCTATGGTTCGATCATGCAGGGCGCCGACGTCATTCTGGCCATTGATGGACAGCCTGTGTATAACCAGTCGGACCTGAACCAGCGGGTGGTGCAACATGCACTCGGTGACAAAGTTCAGCTCGGTATTTTGCGGGATGGCCAACGTATCACTGTGGAGGTCACGCTGACCGACCGGCCGCCGGAGGTACCCCCAAATTGGACCTCCGAAGCCGTCAGTGGTGGTTGAACGCAGTCCTGGGATCAGTTCTCTGTCGGCTCGATGACGACCCTGTCCGCCTGAAGACCGCCGGCCCCCAGCGCCATGCCCTCGACTCGTATGTGCACGCCGGGCGATATGTCGGCCCAAGTAGCCATGTCACCGCTAGCAAGTTCCAACTGCGTCTCGGGCGTGACGACAATCATGTCGTGGCCCGGTTCATCCGGCTTGATGACAATAATCTGCTTGTCCATGAGGTCAAGTACGCGGCCGGCTGTGGTGGCTGCGCTGCCCGGCTGAGGCTGTTGCGCCAGCTCGCTGTAGATCCCTTCCAGCCAACCCAACATCATCTGCTTCTGCTCATCTGTCGCCGGCGTGGCCCCCTGCCCGCTGAACTGCAACTCTCGGACCATGTTGTCGGGACCGCCCGGATTGTCCTCCTGCTTGTAGGTAAACCCGCCCAGTTCGTCAACCCAGTTCGCCAGGTCCTTCTGCTCATCCCCGGTAAGCATTGCTGTGTGGACCGGCTGTCCGCATGTGTGATACTCGATGAGGCCATCGGCGTGGACTGCCACGTCGTCACACAGCCCGGCGATACCTCCCTGCCGGTGGAACTGCATCACAACCGGCGCTGGCGTGGGCAGGGCACTGGCTGGCTGCTCCACACGTTGTTGCTCCTTTGCTGAACCGCAGCCGGCGGTCACAGCGATCAGCAATAGACCTGCAAGCCACACGAAGTTTCGCATCACGGCGTTTGCTCCTTGAGGAAGATGTCACAACCCGATCGTGTTAAGAATGTTACCACTCAGTCGTTCCCGCCGGATCGCCACATCCGGCGGGAGCGGCTGAGTGGCATCCTGAGAAATATGGTCCAAATCGCGTTCAACATCAAGCCGAGCGGTGTGAGAAGCGGAAGCGCCGCCCGAAACGACGGAGAAGCCGCAGGAGCGGCGCGCTGAACATGAAGAGCAAGACAGCATTCCCGCCGGCCCGCCCCAGGTCCCACCAGAGCGACGTGACGACGTAAAACGCTGCGTAGCGCTGAACGCCCCGCCAGAGACCCAGCCCAGCCTCCCATGCCAGGCCGGCCCCGCTGCCTGGCGCGAGGTATGGCCAAAACCATAGATTCATTATGAATCCGAAGAGGATGCCCCAGGCGAAGCCGAACGAAGCCAGTACCAACGTTTCGGCGCGGCGGAGGCGGCGGAGGTCTGGCAGCCAGCCGGCTAACAGCCCGGCCCAGCCGGCAGCGAGCATCTGAAATGGCAACCACGGTCCCAGGCCGCCGGTGACTATGCCGGATACGAACATGCTCAAGCTGCCCAGCAAAAAGCCGAACTCAGCGCCGTAGGCATAGCCAGCCAGAATCGGCAGGACAAACACCGCACTAAACCCCAGCGGCCCAGGAATGAGCCGCAGGGCCGCATTCACGGCCGTCAGGGCGCCCAGCGCCGCGATGATCTTGGCATTCAGCCGGCGTGTCTCCAACTCGGTGAAGATCAAAAACAGCGACAGGGCGATCAGGAGGAAGAAGAGCAGCGGCGCATCACTCGCGTGGGCCGAGGTCGGGGTGTCACCGTTCGGAGCGATGAACGGCACGAGGAAGGCTCCGAGGCCCAGCAGCGATATGAGCACAAGCGTCATGCTGCTGACCCAGCCGGCCATCTGCCCGGAGAGGGAGTGTGTCTGTGTGTCGTGTGAATGGCTGGTCACGTCGGTTCCCATTGTCGGATATCAGGTATTGGGTATTGGCAACTGCTCAGCGTGCTACGGAATCGCTGAATGATCTTGCCGGCGTTGCAGCGTGGTCGGGCGCC
>JBHHTZ010000229.1:0-6358 GCA_046753605.1 Anaerolineae bacterium | reverse complement strand
TGCACGTTCTTTGTATCGTGTGCGGCATGATGTTTGCCCCAATCAGGCTCCATTTGTCTGGCGTCTTGCGCCAGGCCGACGCGCGAGGGAACGGGGTCGTTAGTCAGTTCCATGGCCCTTCAGAAGAACGTTTTGGTTTGTAGTAGCGACTGATGAAAATTGAGAAATCAGTCCGGTAACGCGACGACTCGCCCGACCCGCCGGCCGACGAATGATGGTGATTGAGAAAATAATTCGGTAACGGCCCGTCAGCCGGACAGGATGAAATACCAGGCGTGCCATCGGACAACCGCCGCCCACGATGTCATTCCGAACGGAGCGCCAGTGGAGTTCGGAATGACATGGGCTGACGGGCCGTTACCGAATTGTTTTCTCAATCTTCATAATTCGCCGTTCGGAATGACATACTCGGAAAGGGCGAGGCGCGATGCCGAAGAAGTTGCTTGGTTACCAAAGAAGCAGTTGGGGTAGGGGGAAGACGGGAATCTGACGATCCCCTTTGAGCAACTAATCGGGGAAGGATTTGCGCCGTGGTGTACTAATGTGCGTCGATGAGGCCGTGGCGAATGGCGTACTTAATCACTTCCGCCCGGTTGTTCAGGCCAAGCTTCTCGATGATATGTGCGTAATGGGTTTGAACAGTGCTAAGACTGATCACCAGTCGTTCAGCAATCTCTTTGTTCGTCAGCCCGTCGCCAATCAAGGTGAGCACCTCCCGTTCCCGAGGGGTGAGGCCGTGCAAGCTGTCCATCGTTTCGCGGTCCTGGGTCCGGCTCAGATAGTCGTCCACCAGCTTCTTGGCTACGGTGGGGTAGAGGAAGACCTCGCCTCGGGCGACGGCTCGCAGCGCGGCCACCAGGTCTGCGGATGCAGCGCCCTTCAGCACGTAGCCGGATGCGCCGGCCTGCAACATCTGGAAGAAGTATTCGTCGGTGGCGTGGACGGTGAGAGCCAGCACCGCCACCTCCGGGCAGCACTCCTTGATACGCCGCGTGGCTTCCAGCCCATCGATGCCTGGCATGCTAATGTCCATGCACACCGCGTCCGGCCGCAGGTCGCACGCCATGACGATGGCTTCGTGCCCATTCGTAGCCTCGCCGACGACTTCGATGTCGGGCTGGGCCGCCAGGATCAGCCGAATGCCCTCGCGGACAATAGCGTGATCCTCAGCGATAAGTATCTGGAGTGGCATCGGATATCCTCCCTCCGTCTGTCGGAAGCTGTACCTCGACGTGGGTCCCATGGTCGGGCTGGCTGGAAATCTCCAGCCGGCCACCGAACATTTCAGCGCGTTCTCGCATGCCCAGAAGGCCCATGCCGGCCCCCGTATCCCGCTGCACGTAGACGTTCTGCATGTCGAACCCCTGACCGTCATCATCCACCTCCAGCACAACCTGGGCTGGTTCCCACCTCAGGTGGATCTGAACATGGCCCGGGTTAGCGTGTCTGGAAACGTTGTTGATCGCTTCCTGAGCGATGCGGAACAGCGCCGTCTCGATTTCTGGCCGCAGCCGGCGTTGCCGGCCCTCCGTCTGAAAGGCGACCGCGACGCCGGTGGTTCCCAGGTGCGTTTCCGCATACCAGCGGATCGCAGGCACCAGGCCCAGGTCATCCAGCATCGTCGGACGCAAATCCAGGATGAGGTGGCGCGTCTGTTCCAGGGCGCGAGTCGTGATGTCGCGCGTGCGCGCCAGTTGGTCGTGTACGCTCTGCAGATCAGGCCCCAGTACGTCCTCCGCGCTATCCAGGCTCATAATCAGCCCCGTCAAAGATTGGGCCAACTCATCGTGGAGTTCGCGTGCGATGCGCTTGCGTTCCGCCTCCTGGGCACTGATGATCTGTTTGAGAAGCTGTGCCCGAACAGCCTCTTTCTCGCGAAGCTCATCGTAGAGTCGCTCCAGCTCCGCCGTGCGTTGTCGGACCTGGTGCTCCAGGCGCGCCTTCTCCTCCATCCCCTCCGCCATGCGGTTGAAAGCCTCGGCCAGTTCCCCCACTTCATCTCCACTTTGAATATCGGCTCGCTGACTGAGATCGCCGCCGGTGAATGCGCGTACGAGGGCCGTCAGTCGTTCCACTCGTGTGACGACCAAAGGGTCCATCGTTGCGCCCAGCATGAGAGCGCCGAGCACCAGAGCCCCTCCCAGGAAAACCAGCGATCGCCACACATCCCGGCGGAGGTATTGATCCATCGATTCTACAGATAGGTCCGTGATTAGTACACCGTTGTACTGGCTGGTTGGATCGTGGCAGGCGTGGCATACGGGTTGATTTGCGATGGGATTGCAGTTGCGCAGGACGCGCCCGACGCCGGGCACGGTCAGCACGGCGCTGTATTGGCGTTGGTATGCCGATTTCGCTGCATGGCATTCGCTGCACCCTTTGTCCGTGATGCGAACCATCTGGCCCACACCCCGGCGACCGGGTGCGGCCCGCACTTCGGACCGGTCGTTGACGAGGAACACATTGCGGACACTGGCGTTGACGGCGATGTTGTCGATGCTCTTCTGGATTGCGGTTAGGTCCTGAGCTAGCATCGCCTCCACCAGCCCGCCCTCGATCACGCTACCCAGGTCCGTGGCTGTCTGGCCGGCCATGGTGACCATGATTTGGCGGTGGGTGGAGTATTGGAGGTATGCGAAACCGCCCAGAGCCAGTGACAGGGGCAACAGCACCCCCAACATCATTTTCACTCGTAGGCTGGTGCGCATTATCCGGCCTTTCCCATTCACGGACATTGATTCCTGTACCTCATATTATAGGAGATTCGGGCCATCGTCAAGTTGACACGGAGCGTTCGACCTTTGACAGGCAGGGTATCAGCGTGGTAGAATGCGTGAGACGAGGAGCCTGGAACGAGTCTATTCATGCGTACTGTGCTTTGTTTGCCATGACAAACGAGCGGTCAATACTTGGCTATCAATCATCATCCTCCGTTCACCTGTCAGGTTCCGACGGGCTGGGGTCATCGCGGAGGCGGCTATGACGCCCGTCTCACGCTTTGCTGAAGGATTCGTCGAGGCCGGCTGGCTGGTGGTGGCGGTACTCGTCGCTGCCCTTCTGAACCCGTTCAGCGATCAGGTCTTCGAGCCGGACAAGGCAGCACTGTTGCGGGTACTCGTTGTCCTGATGGTGGCGGCGTGGGTCGTTTGCAGACTGGACGGCTATGTGTCTGCCCCGCGCAGTGGGTCGGACGGGGGTGGGGCCGGCCACAAAGTGAAGGACGCGCTACGGACACTGTCCGAGCAGCCCATCGCCACCCTGGCACTGGTCCTTCTCCTGACATACCTCGCCTCCACCGCAACCTCGGTCTCTCCTAGATTGAGCTGGTGGGGCTCCTATCAGCGCGCCGAGGGCACGTACACGTTCCTCGCCTATCTGGGGTTGTTCTTCATGGTTCTGTCCTCTCTCCGGCGCGCGGACCAGCTCCAGCGACTGATCAGCGTCCTGCTCTTCACGTCGTTTCCGATCGCGCTGTATGCCATTCTCCAACATTACGGCATGTCGCTGCTCCAATTCTCGGCGGGCGGCGTCGAGGCGCGTGTGATTTCAACGTTGGGTAACGCCATTTTCCTGGCTGCGTACCTGGCGATGGTCGTGCCGCTCACGCTGTGGCGGATTCTCCAGTCGATACGAGAGTGGCGCAGGTTGCCAGTTCGGGCGGTCCTTGGAACTCTCTTGTACGGCGGCCTGTGTCTGCTGCAATTAGGGGCAATCGTTTTCACCCAAAGTCGTGGCCCGATTCTGGGATTGGTGGTCGAGCTATTTGTCTTTGTGTTGCTGATTGCACTGCTGCGCCGGCAGCGCCGCTGGGCGTTGGCCGGCTTGCTTGCGACGGGGGTAATCATTGCCCTCTTGCTGGCCTTGAACATCCCCGGTCCGCTCGGCGACTCGCTTCGCAGATTGCCCTACGTGGCGCGTTTTGGCGAATTGGCCGGCGCGGGGGCTCAAACGGTGCAGGCCCGCGCCCTGGCATGGGATACCGTGCTGAACGCAGTGCGCGCTGAGCCAGGCCGAATTGTGGTGGGCTACGGGCCGGAAACGATGAAACCTGTGCTGACTCGATTCATGCCGGCGGAACTGTGGGTGCTTCAGGGAGGTGGCCAGTATGGCACGTTTGACCGGGCCCACAACGCGGTTTTGGATGCGCTGTATGCCAGTGGAATCGTCGGAGTTGTGGTCTATTTGTTCCTCTACGGCGTGATCTTTTGTCAGGTGCTTCGATGGCTGGGACTGATCCGGACATCACGGCAGGGCCGTATTCTGGTTGGCTTGCTGATTGGCGGCGCGGTTCTCGGCTTGCTCGTCCCCTGGCTGTGGGGTAGCGATCTGGCGCTTGCGGCCATCGGTGTGCCGGCCGGGATGATTGGCGGCATGGTTGCGTATTTGCTTTGTCAGGTTGTACGTTCGCCAGTTGATACTTCGACGGCAGGCGAGACTGATCGCCTGCTGCTGGCAGCGTTACTGGCTGCCATTGTTGGTCATTTCGTGGAGACGCAGACCGGCATTGAGATTGTGGTCACACAGACCTATTTCTGGTTATTCACGGCGCTTCTGATCCTGGTGGGTACCGGTCGAATCCGGGAAGCAGAGCCGGCCCGACGCCCGATTTCACCCCGGGCGGGTCGAGGACGGCCCAGGCATGGCCGGCGGAATCGTCGAATGGCGGATGGCGCCGATCTCGGTTCCCTTGCACAGGACGCGGGGTCTATCGCAGCGATGGGGCTGGTCGTGGCTGTGCTGTTGGGGGCGCTCAGCTATGCGTTTGTTCATGGCTTCAATGCGCCGGGGGCGCGCAGGCCGGCTCAGGTGCTGGTCAGCATCACCTGGTTGTTTGGCGGGTTGCTGGTTCTGCTAGAACGCTATCGATCTGCGGCGGACACCGACTTGTTTAGCAGCGATGCGTTGGCGTATGGGATGACTTCACTGATCTGGGTATTGCCATTTGCACTGTACCACCGATTGAACGCCACAGCACTGGATCGACTGAATGTCGCCTACCTGGTTTTCGTGATCTGGATGATCCTGACGGTCGTCGGGATCGCTGTCGCATTGCAGTGGGGGCATCGTTCGGCCCGTTCTGGACCACGATCTGATCAGACTGCCCTGTACGCACTGATTGTCCTGTTGGCGTTGGTGCTGGCGTGGCGGGTGGATGTGACGCGAATTCAGGCCGATATTCACGAGAAAGTGGGGAAGACAGCATTGGGGGCCGGCCTGTGGGATCAGGCGGTCCCGAATCTCCAACAGGCGGTGGACTTGCAGCCTCAACAGGACCAGTATTACGTCTACCTTGCCGGGGCGTATGTGGAGCAGGCGCGACTCCTGTCTGAGCCGGCAACGAAGGATGCCCAGATGGAGCGAGCGCGCCAGATTCTGGAACAGGCCCAGGCTCTGGCGCCCCGCGACAGCGATGAGCCGCGTCAGTTGGGGTTGATCTACCGCGTGTGGGCTGACTGGGCTCAGAATGACATCACACGCCGGCAGCGGCTTCAAACGTCGCTTCGCTACTACCTGGCTGCCGTGGACCTGAACCCACAGAATCCCGATCTGCGCTTGGATTTGGCCGGTGCCTACTTCGTGTTGGGGATGAATGAGGAGGCGTTTACTCAGTATCAACACGCTGTGGCGATTGGGTCGCCGAATCACCTGGGGCGCGCGTATGCCGGCGTGGGGGACATCTATCTGTTGCGGGGTCAGTTGGAACAGGCGGTGGCAGCATACGGGCAGGCCATGCAGGCCGGTCGGGATCACCAGGAGGTCCTGGACACGCGAGTGCGTGCGGTCGCACGGCAACCGAACAACATTCAGGTTCGCTTGAGTTTGGCGCTCGTGTATGTGGCTGCCAAGCGCCAAGGCGATGCTCTCAGCGAACTGAAAGCTGCCCTGGATCTGGCCTCAAGCGCTGCGGAGCAGGCCGAGGTGGAGAGATTGATCGAAATCGTACAGAAATAGCGGAGGGAGAGGGATTCGAACCCCCGGTGACGCAAGCGCCACAGCGGTTTTCAAGACCGCCGCCTTAAACCACTCGGCCATCCCTCCTCTCAATTCCCTCATCGGAATTCCGCAGCTTCTGGCTCGGCCATCCCTCAGCATCGATTGCAATTATAGCAGATGACAACGGGAGCGTCAATTTCCCGCAAACCGAAGGTTCCCGCCGATCCGGAATGCGCCCATCCTCTTTGTCACTCTCGGGTCAACGCACATTTGTGGGGTGCTAACCGGGGTTGTTGGGACGCCCCCCCAATCCCCCCCAAAGGGGGGCCATGAACGTTGTCTCCACCAGGTCTCTCGCCACCCCGCTCATTGTCGTTGAGCCTCACCCCCTCACCCCCTCACCCGTGCTCCCTTGCTCCCCTGC
>JBHHTZ010000228.1:0-6375 GCA_046753605.1 Anaerolineae bacterium | reverse complement strand
TCGGAAGGAACAGCGGCAAAGCCAATACCCAATACCCAATACCCAATACCCAATATCCAATACCCAATACCCAATACCCAATACCCAGGCGGGAACGTTATGAGCAGCACCGATCACACACACGATCAAATCATCGGCAGCATCGTCGGCCTGGCGGTGGGGGATGCACTGGGAGCGCCGGTGGAGGGGTGGTCGGCCAGGGAGATCAGCCGGCGGTTTGGGACGCTGCGGGATTATGTGGATACGGGCCGGCTGCCGGGGGCCTACACCGACGACGCACAGCAGGCACTGTGCATCGTTGATGTGCTGCTGGAGCGAGGGCAATTTGATCCAGATGCTCTGGGCCGCAAATTCGTCGAACTGGCCCAGCCCATCGCCCCCCCGACCCCCCAATCCTGGGGGGAGTTCAGCGGGGGGGTGCGTGGCCGTTACTTCGGCGCTTTTCGTGGCACGGGTCCGGGTTTTCGGGATTCGGTTCGCGCCCTGCAACGCAGTGTCTCGTGGCGGGAGAGTGGCACCCTCAGCGCCGGCAACGGCACAGCCATGCGCGTTGGCCCGCTAGGTGCTTTCTATCATGCGGGCCGGTTCGTCGAGTTCCGCAGCACCATCTTCAAATCGGCCTGGATTACCCACACCGACCCTCGGGCGTTGGCCGGCGCTTTCATGATCGCCTACAGCGTGGTCCACGCCATCAACCAGGGCGACCAGTTTCGCCCGGATCGCTACCTGCGCGAGCTTTACACGGCGGCCCAGGACGCGGAGAAGGCCATTCAGCGTCGGTACTGGCATCCCGACCTTGGTGTGGACCGCGAGACGTGCCACCATGTCAGCGATGCAGTCCGGCGCATCGGCGGGTGGCTCCGGCGTGATACCAACGATGCAATCCAGGCAATATCGAGCTACGCTCAGCGGCGCACGTCGTTACCGACGCACGCCCTCTCGTCCTTCATCCTCGGATCGGGAATCATGGCGGTCTACCTTTTCGCCAGGTATTTCGAGGATCTGGAAGAAGCCCTGGTGATCGCCATCAACCTGGGCGGTGACGCCGACAGCATCGGCGCGATGGTGGGGGCAATGGCCGGCGCGCTCCACGGCTACTCGGCGCTGCCGGCGCGCTGGCGCGAAGGCCTACGCAAACACGACGCCATCTACGCTCGCGCCGAGGCGCTGGCACGTGGAGAGGGCATGCCGGCGGGTACTCCGAGCCTGCGGGAGATGGAGGTGGCGCTCACGGTGGAGGAAGCTTCGCGGCAGGGCAAGACATGAACGGAGCGTAGCCGTTTGACATGGCCGGCCTGGTCTGATATACTGAAGCCATCCCGGACTCGGTCCTTATCCACTGGCTGAGTCCGCTGCCTCGTATGTTGAATTCGTACAATCGACATCGAACTGCTCTATTTTATGTGAACAATTCTGATGGAGGAGTCAGATGTCCCGACAGGCCATCGCTGATCCGGAAGACCTGGAACGCTTCGCCCGAGAACTGAAACAATTCAACGGCCAGCTCCGCGACAGCATGTCCCGCCTGCAAGGCCAGTTTGGCCGGCTGGGCGATACCTGGCGCGACCAGGAGCACCAGAAGTTTGCCCAGGAATTCGAGCAGACGATGCGCGTGCTCCATCAATTTATGCGTTCCTCGGATCAGCAGATTCCCTTCCTGCTGCGCAAGGCCCAGCGGCTGCGCGAGTATCTGCACCAGCGCTGAGGAGGTGGAGAATCCGCAGTAACAACTTCAGGAGAATCCGTAGTAACGACTTCAGTCGTTCCCCAGCGACCGGGGAGGTGGAGAATCCGTAGTAACGACTTCAGTCGTTCCCCAGCGACCGGGCGAATACGTAAGCCGGCCCAGAGGAAGGCATGATGAGCCCGTCGGCCAATGTGCTTGCCATTCACGCCCTGGAGGAGCTGAAAGTTGCCCTGGGGCGCTTTGGTGGCGAAGCCCAGGCGGCGCTCCGGACGGCCGAGCAGGAAATCCGCCGCACGCTGGAATGGTTGCAGGAACGTCAGGCGCACTGGGAGCGAGAGGTCAGACGCCGGCAAGAAGAGGTCCGCCAGGCGCGAGCGGCCCTGGAACGCTGTCGGGCGTCGGCACGCCACGATCCCAAGACCGGCCGGTCCCACGTCCCCGACTGCAGCCGCTACGAGCATGCCCTGGCCCAGGCCCGGGGCTGCCTGCGTGAGGCCGAGGCAGAACTGCGAAATGTGCGCGAGTGGAGCCGGCAGGTGCAACAGACCGCGGCCGACTACCAACGCCAGGCACAGCGACTGGCAGCTATGCTGAGCAATGATCTACCCAAGGCCACAGCATTGTTAGGCCGAAAGATCACCACGCTTCAGCCCTACGTAGCGATGACCGCGCCGGCGGGACAGGCGGGGATGAGGCCTGCTGCATCACCCTTCCAACGCGCAGGGGGCATGGCCCAGGCACAAGGATCCCAATGGCATACTGCGGGCCAGCCCGACGGAATACGGAAACTCGAGGATGGGTTGACCGGACTGCAAGGGACAGTTGCAGGTCACGCCATTGCAGCAGCCATCCATGAGCAGAATACAACGGTGCGATTTGGCGAGACTGGTCAGAATGTCATCGCCTGTTTTGATCCCAATAGCAACGAGATCGTGATCCATGAGGGTTTGCAGGACGCTTCCCCCAATGTCCTGGCCGCCCACCTGGCCCACGAGGGCACTCACGTGCAATGGAGTAGAGATGATTCGATTGACCAGGAATATCACGCCTTCAAGGCTCAGGCTGAGGTTTGGGATGAGTTGAAGGGGGACGAGGCCGACGAACAGTGCGACCGGGTAAGTGGGATGATTTCGCTAGGGGAAATGAGAGCCAAGTGGGTCATCAGAGATCTCTACCCGAAGCTACCAGATTATGCTTGAGGTGAACCTGCGAGGAGGTAGACCAGATGATAGAAAGAAGTTACACCCGTTATCAATCCGGTGAACCTCATAGACAATACACCTTCCTCTATCCTGCCGGCTGGAAGGTACGAGAAATCACAGAAGACGGCTATGTGGGTACTTATATCGCCGGCCCCCGCAACCGGGCAGGGACCTATTCCGTATCTTTCGCAGTAGGAGTAACGCGAGCAGCAGGTCAGACACTGTCGGAGACAGTGACTGAGTTACTCGCCAAGTACCGTTCGTCCTTTAGCTGCGAGGAAGTAGGGCCATTCTCTACCACAGTGGCTGACGCGCCCGCAGTAGAGGTGGAAGTTGCCTATTGGATGCCCCTGCCGTTGAATAGCATCCAGCCTCACCGGACTGTGATCCGTGAACGCAACATCTTCTTCCGACGAGGAGACCAGCTTTATGAGCTACGCTACGCAGCCCCGGAAGAGGACTACAAGAACTGGCTAGAAGCCTTCCACACCCTGGTGGGGAGCTTCGCCTTTCCCGATGAGTCGCCCGATACCGTCCTGTACCGCGTGGTGGATACGATAGTTCCCGAACATGTCCGAGAGGAGCCTCCAGGATACCAGGCCGAGGAGGACCAGAGTGATGGGGAATCTGAACACGACCAGAGCTGAGCTGCAGGACGCCTGGCAGCGCCTGCGTCAGCGCTGGGAGGAGACAAAAGCCGTGTGGAACGATCTGGTGCGCCGGCGCTTCGAGAAAGAACACTGGGCGCCGCTGGAAGATCAGGCCCAGGCCACCCACCGGGAGATGGAGCGGCTGGCGCAGGTGATTGCCCAGGCGCGGCGGAGCGTGAAGTGACGCACTGGCCCATCCGCTAATCCGTTACCCGAATCCGCTGACAGCCATCCGTTCCCAGGAGACGAACCATGCCCGAACCCAACCTCATCCAACGCCAGCGCCAAATCCTGCGATCTTATCACCAAGCCACCGCTCGGCGCGGAAAGGCCATGGCTAGCGCTAAAGCCCATCTACCATGAAACTACGCCGCCATCATAGACGTCACGCTGGATGCAACACTGAATCAGTGTTTAACTTGAGAAGGTGAGCAATGTCCGAACCTACTCTCATCGAACAGCAGCGTGATCTATTGTACACCCTGCATTCGCTCATAGCTCAACGCAAGCGGGCTGAAACCGATATTACCGCTCGTTTGAAGAGCGGGCGAGAGACCGCAGAAGCAGAGTTGGAAGAGGCGCAACAACAGGCAGATGCACAGTTGGAAGAAGCTCAGGACATACTAGCCCAAGCCCGGGACCTCCTACAAGAATGGGGCCGTACCCATGTAATCGAGCAGACTCGTTCTTTACCCACCTATGTCTACTCGGTTGAGTGGAACGAAAGGAGCGGTATCTCTGTAATCGAGCAGACTCATTCTTTACCCACAGGAGACGAGCGGGGTGTCGACCCAATGCGAGAGATGACTCGGTGTGTCTTATCAGCGAGAGAACACATGTCAACTCTGAGGGAACAGGATTCCGAGAGATGGAGCGTTCTTGAGAGACTGGGCGTTCTTATGGCTGTTGTAGGGCCGCTTGTCACTATAACCTGCCTCTTTTCATGGCTCTTCCTAGTGCTGCTCTCCAGTGCTTCCAAGACTTATGTACTTATGTTGCAGTTTATCGCACTAGCGATTGGGTTGGGAGCGTCTGTGGGGGTTTACGTCTATCTACAGTCTAGGCGTCATCTCCCCTATGCTGCTTTGGTGCAAGCCGTTGCTGACGCCGAGTTCTGGCATGAACGCTGGTTGGAACAGGCACAGGAGGAGTATCGATGTCGACTGGTTCAAGCTAAGGCCCACCGTCGGCAGGCTATGAACGAAGTTGCACAGGATTTCCAGCACAAGATCGTTAAGATCCGTCCGGCTTTTGCTGAGTTCACACGCCAGGTTGATCCCCTAGTCCCCGAATGGACTGACCAGGTCTGGGGCGAATGGACGCCTGCCACTACCATTTCGCCCATCACCCGTCTGGGCGAACTCAAGGTGGGCATTCATCAAGATCGTCTGCCGCTACCTGCTCTCTTGTCCTTCCCTGGTAGACGCAATTTGCTGCTCAAGACCGCCGGCCCAGCCAAAGCCACCGCCGTTCAGTCCCTCCAATCGCTGCTGCTGCGCCTGGCGGCGATGATTCCGCCTGGCAAGCTGCGCTTCACCTTCATCGACCCCGTCGGCCTGGGGCAGAACGTGGCGGCCTTCATGCACCTGGCGGACTACGACGAGAAGCTGGTCACCAACCGCGCCTGGACCGAACCCCACCACATCGAGCAGCGCCTGGCTGACCTCACTGAACACATGGAAACCGTCATACAGACCTATCTGCGCAACCAGTACGCCACCATTGAGGACTACAACGAACACGCCGGCGAAATTGCTGAGCCGTACCGCGTGCTGGTGGTGCTGGACTTCCCGGTCAACTTCAGCGAGACCGCCGCCCGCCGGCTGGTCAGCATCGCCCAGAACGGCCCCCGCTGCGGCGTGTACACCGTGGTGCTGGTGGACACCGAAAAGCCGCTGCCCCACGGCTTCAACCTGGCCGACCTGGAGCGAGCCTCCACAGTCATCGCCTGGAACGGGGAGCGCTTCGTCTGGGAGGACGACGACTTCCAGGATTGTCTCCTGGAACTGGATAACCCGCCGGACGCGGACCTCTTCAACCGCATCCTGACCTCGGTGGGGGAGGCAGCCGCTGAGGCCAGTCGGGTGGAGGTGCCCTTCGAGCGGGTAGCTCCGCCGCCGGCCCGGTGGTGGACGGAGGACAGCCGGGACGGGCTGCAGGCGCCGCTGGGGCCGGCCGGTGCGCGCCGGATCCAACACCTGACGCTGGGCCACGGCACCGCGCAGCACGCCCTGGTGGTGGGTCGGACCGGCTCCGGCAAGTCCACCCTGCTCCATGTCCTCATCACCAACCTAGCGCTGGCCTACCGCCCCGAGGAGGTAGAACTCTACCTGGTAGACTTCAAGAAGGGGGTGGAGTTCAAAACTTACGCCACCAACGAACTCCCCCATGCCCGCGTGGTCGCCATCGAAAGCGAGCGGGAGTTCGGCCTGAGTGTGCTCCAGGGGCTGGACGCCGAGATCAAGCGTCGGGGCGATCTCTTCCGCGCTGCCGGCGTGGACCACATCGCCGACTATCGGACCAAGATGAGCAAGGGGGCAGAGGAGCAGGGGAGCAGGGGAGAGTTCTCCTCTGCACCCCGGCTCCCTCGCACCCCCGCACTCTTGCTCCCCCGCATCCTGCTCATCGTGGACGAATTCCAGGAGTTCTTCACCGAAGACGACGTCGTCGCCTCGCAGGCATCGCAGGTTCTGGACCGGCTGGTGCGGCAGGGGCGCGCCTTCGGGGTACACGTCCTGCTGGGATCTCAGACCCTGGCCGGCGCCTACACCCTGGCCCGCAGCACCATCGGCCAGATGGCGGTGCGCATCGCCCTCCAGTGCAGCGAAGCCGACTC
>JBHHTZ010000227.1:0-6384 GCA_046753605.1 Anaerolineae bacterium | reverse complement strand
TGGGCTTCCCACTCCCGGCGAAGCAGACCGAACACCTGCATGTCATAGCGCCGGCCATCCCTCAGCAGGTGCTCCCGATACACCCCCTCGCGCTGGAAGCCCAGCTTCTCGCACAGCCTCATGGAGCGTTTGTTGTAGCTGTACACAGTCACCACCACACGGTGCAGGTTAAGTTCCTGGAAGGCAAACTCCAGGGCGAGCTGTGTGGCTTCGTATCCATAGCCCTTGCCCCAGTTGGCCGCATCGCCGATGCCCAGGCCCATTCCGCCCACCTGATGAGTCCACGCAACCCCGTCTATCTCAACATAACCAATGAGCTCGTCGTTGTCGAGCCGGCGGATACCGAATGGGAAGTCGTTGGCTGACTTCTGCATCTCTTCCAGCCACTGGGCTATTTCCTTCTCCGTCTGGGGATAGGCCGGACGGGAATCAAACAGCCGTAGGAACTCGGTGTTCTCATACCAGCGGGCGATAACGGGCAGGTCGTCGGGAGTGAGCGCGGTGAGTCTGACCAGGGCGCCGTGCAGCAATCTCCCAGGTGCTTTCTGTTCTTGATCCATTGTCATGATCGATCCGGCCTAAGGCGTGATCGTGTCAAGGGCAGCAATGTTGATCTCCGCGATGGCAGGGCGCTGGGTACGGCGAATGGCTTCGCGCAGGGCCTCCAGCGGGTACAGGTCCAGCGCCTGAACCAGCCGGCCCACGGCCAGGGTAGACAGACTCTTGCGCACGTGCCGGCGCGCCTCGGGTGGAAAATCGAAGGCGACGGTCTGTGCCGACGTCTCCACGGCATCGAGCCTATCTGCCAGGTAGACCGTGCCGGTCGGGTCCATGCCGGCCAGCCTGTTCCGCAAACGCTGCGCGCCCTCCGGTGCCAGCAGCGCGACGACGTCGGGCTGCTGGATGCCGGTGTAGTGGATCGGCGTTGGGCTCAGGACCACCTCGGAGATGGAGTGGCCGGACTGAACGGTGACGGGATAGTCATCGCGGCGGGTCGCCCACAGGCCGGCCAGGACCCCGCCGGTGGCGAGAAGCGTCCCGGCCGTCTTCACGCGCTGGCCGGCGGCGCCACCGATGATCAGCCGCATAGGGTGATCCAGGCGGGAACCGAACAGGGTCGGCAGGGAGGGGGGTTGGCGCACCGGCTGGCCATGCAAGTCGGCGCTGACGGCGCGGTAGGCCTGGCTGTACTCGGGTCGGCTTCCCGTGTGCACAAGGCCGGTCTCGTAGTCGAGCCGTGTCATCGTCTCTTCCAGGGCGCGCCGGCTGAACTCGTTGTTGGGCACGTAGTAAGCGGTGCACAGCTCCCAGATGTCCAGCAGCGAGAAGCCGTCGTAGCTGATGGCCTGGGCGATGAGGTCTGGCAGGGCGGGGTCGAAAGCGGTGGTGCGGGCGACGAGGCCGGCGCCGTTCACGGCAGCCGTGCCGGCGATGTCCAGCGGTCGCTCCAGGTGACCGTGGGGCGTGGTGGAGGTGATGCTACCCACGGGCGTCGTCGCCGAATACTGGCCGCCCGTCATGCCGTAGTTCAGGTTGTTGAATACGAGCACCGTCACGCCGATGTTGCGCCGGGCGGCGTTCAGCAGGTGGTGCCCCCCAATCCCGCAGCCGCCGTCGCCGATGAGCACGATCACCTTCAAGTCGGGATTGGCCAGCTTGATGCCGGTGGCGTACGTAACCGAGCGGCCGTGCAGTCCGTGGAAAGCGTGGGTGGCGAAGTACTTGTCAGAGATGCCAACGCAGCCAATATCGGTCACGATGACCACGCTGCGGGGATCGAGCTGCAATTGGACCAGGGCGGCGTTGATCTGATCCAGGATGCGGCCATGGCTGCATCCTGGGCAGAAAGCGTAGGGCAGCGTAGTCGGGTCCAGGTAGTTGTCGAACAGGATTTCAGATGATACCGTTTGCGGCATGGTCATACGATTACCTCCGCCAGGATCTGCTGGGGCGTGATGAGTTCACCATCCACTCGATGCACGCCGGCCACTTCGGCTGAGCCTCCCACGATGCGTTCGATCTCGCGTCGATATTGACCCAGGTTCAGTTCGGCGACTACCACGCGGTCGATGCCGGCCAGCGCCGCGCGGACCGCCCTCTCCGGCACGGGCCACAGCGAGTAGATTGTCAGCGCCGACACTCGTTGTCCACGTCTACGCGCGATCTGGACCGCTTCGACCATCGAACGGGCGGAGACGCCGTAGCTGATCAGCAGCGTCCGCGCGCCGGCCTCCAGATCGGATCGAACCAGGGCAATCTCGTCGGCGTGATCTTCGATCTTCGCGGCCAGGCGCCGGTTCAGGCGGTCCAGGGTCTGTGGATCCTTGGTGATGAAGCCGTGCTCGTCGTGGCTGGAGCCAGTGTAGTGAAGCAAACCATTGCCGGCGGTGTAGGGTACCAGCGGTGGCTCGACCTCGTCACGAGGGACAGTCGGCCAGTCCGCCGGCGGTGCTGCGAAAGCATCGGCCCGGACCGTTTCCGTTGTCATCACCACCTCTTTGTCGGTGGCCAGGAAGACGGGTACGCGAAAGCGCTGGGCCAGGTCGAAGGCGCGCCGCGTGAGGTGATAGCACTCCGCCGCGTCCGTCGGGGCCAGCGCGATGATGGGGTAGCCGCCCGACGTGCCCCAGCGGATGAACTGGACGTCGCCCTGAGCGCCGGCGGTGGCCGCGCCGGTGGCCGGCCCCAACCGCTGCACGATGACGATGACCAGCGGCACTTCCACCATGATGCCCACGCCAATGTTCTCGGCGTACAGGGCCAGGCCAGGGCCGCTGGTGGCTGTCATCGGTTTCGCGCCTCCCAGCGCCGCACCGATGCAGAATCCCATGGACGCGATCTCATCTTCGCCCTGGATGCCGATGCCACCCACCTTTGGCAGCTCGCGCAGCATGTGCATCAGGATGCCCGAGGCCGGCGTGATGGGGTAGCCGGCGAAGAAATCACAGCCGGCGTCGAGCGCGCCTCGGGCAATGGACTCGGCGCCGTCTATGAATTCGCGAACAGTGTTGCTCACAGGCACCTCCTTGGTTATCAGTGATCAGTAAACAGTGAACAGTGATCAGTAAACAGTAAACAGTGAACAGTGAACAGTAAACAGTGAACAGTATGCAGTTTCAGCCAACTGATCACTGATCACTGATCACTGATTACTGTTTATACGGTGCTTCCGCTCGCCAACTCCTTGCCGGCTAGCTTGCGTCCTTTGGTGAAAGGCTGAATCACACAGTTGCGACCGATGATGGCGCCAGCGGGGATTGCCGCGCCCTTGCCCACCAGCGTAAGGCCGGTGTTGAGCAGGTTGGGCATCTTGCGGTTGGGCGTGTTGTCGTCGCCGGCGCCGACCTGCGCCTCATCGCCGATGATGACGTTTTTGTCCACGATAGCGCGATCAACAACCGCGCCAGCACCGATTTCGGTGTCGGTCAGGATGACGGAGTCGCGCACCACAGCGCCAGCGTCCACGTAGACACCAGGGGACAAGACTGAGCGCACGACATGGCCGTCCACGCGACAGCCATCGCTCAGCAGGTTGCCATCCGCCTGAGCATCCGCGCCGATGAGCGCTGGCGGTCGTTCCTCGCTCTTGGTATGGATAATCCATTCGGGATCGTAGAGGTCCAGGGCCGGCGTTTCGGCTAGCAAGGCCAAGTTAGCTTCCCAGTACGCCTGAACTGTATCCACATCAGCCCAATAACCCAGGTAGTTGTAGCCGTACAGACGCTTGCCGGCCGCCAGGAGACTGGGAATGACCTCCTGCCCGAAATCACGCTGGCCGCGCCCTTCGCCAGTTAACCAGTTGGCAAGCAGGTCACGGGCGAACACATAGATACCCATGCTGGCCAGGGTGCTGCGAGTCCGCTTCGGCTTCTCTTCGAATTGTGTAACTCGGCCATCCGGGTCTGTGGTAACCATGCCGTATCTATACGCTTCGTAGGGGCTTACAGACCGAACGGCGATCGTGAGGTCAGCGCGCCGCTCCACGTGGGAGCGTAGCATCGGCCGGTAGTCCATTTTGTAGGTGTGATCGCCGGCCAAGATCAAAACCAAGTCTTCGCTCTGTTCGAGAACAAAGTCGATGTGGAAACGCACGGCGTCGGCTGTCCCTTCCTGCCATGCGCCGGATTCGCCAGCCCGGCTCTGAAAGGGCTGGAGCAGACGCACGCCGCCTGTGGTCCGATCCAGGTCCCAGGGCCGGCCAATGCCGATGTGCTCATTTAGCGAGCGAGGCTGATATTGGGTCAGTACGGCGACGCTGTAGATCGCTGAGTTGACGCAGTTGGAGAGAGGGAAGTCAATGATGCGATACTTACCTCCGAAAGGCAGCGCCGCCTCGGAGCGCAGTGCGGTCAGCACGCTGAGGGCCGGGCTGGCGCCGCCGGCCAGAATCATCGCAAGCGTGTTGGAATCTGACATAAATATCTCCTCTGACCCCTAAATGGTTTCTCCGCTCGGCACGGTGTCACCGAACTTGGCGAATGCCTCCTCATCCACATCGGTGTTGATGAGGACATTGCGGCCAATGCGGATGTTGGACGGGATGTGGGCGGCTTTGCCCACCATGGTGATGCCGGCCTTCAGCAGATCGCCCCAAACTTTGTTGGGGGTTCTGGTATCCCTGCCCCAGCCGACGTGAGCCCCTGAACCGACGACCACATCCTTGTCGATGATCACGCGGTCCAACACCGCGCCTGGGCCGATCCAGGTCCCGGTCATTACGACCGAGTCGCGCACAATAGCCCCAGGAGAAACATACACGCCGGGGCTGAGCACGGAGCGCTCAACGTGTCCCCGCACGACGCACCCGTTGCAGATCATGCTCTGGGCCACGTGGGACTGGGGACCGGTCTTGGCCGGCGGTCGTTCGAAGCTGCGTGTGTGGATGGTCCACTCTCGGTCGTAAAGATGCAATGGCGACTCGGGGTCGAGCAACGCCATGCTCGTTTCCCAATATGCCTGAACCGTGCCGACATCCACCCAGTAGCCTTCGAACGGGTAGGCAAAGACCTTGTCGTTTTCGATCATGTCCGGGATCACGTGTTTGCCGAAGTCCAAATCGGTGTGCTCTTTCACGCTCTCCAGGAGTCGCTCCTTCAGTGGGTCAGCTCTGAACACGTAGATGCCCATACTGGCCAGGGTGCCCTTGTCGCGGGCCTTGGGCTTCTCGTGGAACTCGGTGATGCGGCCCAGCCGGTTGGTGGTCATGATGCCGAAGCGGTCGGTCTCTTCTTGTGGGACGTTCATGACACCCACGGTCAGGTCGGCCTCCTTCTCCTGGTGATAGCCCAGCATCGGGCGGTAGTCCATCTTGTAGATGTGGTCGCCCGACAGGATGAGGACGGTGTCGGCGCGGCGCTCTTCGATGTAGTTCAGGTTCTGCAGCACGGCGTCGGCGGTGCCGCGATACCATTCCTGGTGCCGGCGAGCCTGGTACGGCTGTAGCAGGCGAATGCCCCCAAACGTCCGGTCCAGGTCCCACGGCCGGCCAATGCCGAGGTGCCGGTTCAGCGAGTGGGGGCGGTACTGGGTCAGCACCGCCACGTCGAAGATGCCGGAGTTGACGCAGTTGGAGAGCGTGAAGTCGATGATGCGATACCGACCGGCGAAGGGGACCGCCGGCTTGGCGCGCTTTTCGGAAAGTATGGTTAAACGAGTGCCGGCGCCGCCGGCCATGATCATCGCAACGACGCGCATATTGTGTTCCTCCTACCCAGGGCTACGCGGACGGGCGATCTACTCCAATGATAGCGCAGCCTTGGTGTTTCGGCAAGACTGAATGCAACCCCCTGCTAGCGTTCTGCGTATCACAATTAGAGGTTGTTATGATTGACGTACTGTCGGCCTTTGGCCTTTCGTCGGCCGCCGGCCTGAACGCCTACCTGCCGCTGCTGATCGTCGGTTTGGTGGCGCGCTACACGGACCTGGTCACGTTGCGAGCACCCTGGAATGCGCTGGAGAATCCGTGGGTGCTGGGTGTGCTGGGTGTGCTGCTGGTAATTGAAATGACGGTGGACAAGATACCGGCGGTAGACACGGTCAACGACGTGATCCACACGGTGGTGAGGCCGGCCGCCGGCGCGATCCTCTTCGCATCCAGCAGCAACGCGATCAGCGATGTGAATCCGGCGCTTGCGATTATCTGCGGGCTGCTGATGGCCGGCGGGGTCCACGCCGTCAAGGCGACAGCCCGCCCGGTGATTACGGCGTCTACCGGCGGGCTCGGGAATCCGGTGGTGAGCTTGCTGGAGGACATCGTGTCGGCCATCACCGCGATAGTGGCCATTGTGCTGCCGGCCCTGGCTGCGGGGGTGATCCTGGGTGTGCTGGCGCTGTTTGCCTGGTGGTTTTTCCGGCGTCGCCGGCGGCGGTTGGGGGAGGCGTGAC
>JBHHTZ010000226.1:0-6385 GCA_046753605.1 Anaerolineae bacterium | reverse complement strand
ACACACAGGTTGTTGACGGCCTGGTTTGAGCGGCGTGACCGCCTCGTGGAGCCGCCACCCCTGGTTCGCGGCAGTGATCTGATCGTGGCTTTCGACCTGGAGCCGGGCAGAATCGTAGGTGAGCTTCTGGAAGCCATCCGCGAGGCGCAGGCGATGGGTCATGTAGTGACGCGGGAGGATGCGCTTACTCTGGCAGGGGATTGGCTTGCCGGCGATCGCGGGACCACAGAGGACGGATGAGGACGCCGCTTGTTCGTCTGTTGTGGATGGATGACAGCGGGTCTTGGAGATGCCCGTAGACCTGGTTGTGACGGACGGGATCGTCGTGACTTCCACTGCGATGTTCGCCGGCGGGGTCGCTGTGGATGACGGCGTCATCGTCGCCGTTGGCCAGGGGGGTGGGCTGCCCGAAGGCCGGCAGGTGCTCAGGGCCGGCGGTAACTACATCCTGCCCGGCCTGATCGATCCCCACGTGCACTTCCGGGACCCAGGGCTGACGTACAAGGAGGACTACAGCACCGGCTCCATGGCCGCGCTTATGGGCGGCGTCACGACCGTTCTGGACATGCCGAACGTGCTGCCGCCAATGTCTACCGCTGAGCGTGTGCGCGAGCGCCGTCATCTCATCGAATCCAAATCCTACGTCGATGTGATGTTGGTCGGTGTGATCGTCCAGGACAATCTCGACGAGATTGAGCCGATGGCCCGGGCCGGCGTTGTCGGCTTCAAGGTGTTCCTGGGTTCCACCGTGGGCGGGATTCCGGCTCCCGACGATGGGGCGTTGCTGGATGCCATGTCGGCTGTGGCTGAGACTGGCCGGCGCGTCGGTTTCCACGCCGAGAACGACGCCATCATTCAGCGCCGGACTCAGCAGGTTCGGGCCCAGGGTTGCACTGATCTGTTGGCCCATCTGGAGTCGCGGCCGGCCCTCGCCGAGGCCGAAGCCATCCATCGCATTGCCCTCTTTGCTGCCCAGACGGGGGCGAAGGTGCATATCTTTCACCTCAGCTCGCGGGATGGGTTGCAGGTTGTGGCCGGCCGGCGGGCCGGCGGATTAGATGTGACGGCCGAGACCGGCCCGCGCTATCTGTTCCTGGACGCCAGGGAGTTGGCAGCCCTCGGCCCGGTTCTGAAGATGAACCCGCCGATTCGGACCCGCGAGCATGGCGAGGCGCTCTACCGGGGTTTGCTGGAGGGTGTCATCGATTTCATCGCCAGCGACCATGCGCCTCACACCGAAGACGAGAAGATGAAGGACAGCATCTGGGAGGCGATGGCCGGATTTGTGGGTGTCGAGACGATGATGCAGGTGATGTTATCGGAGGCTGTGAACAAGCGGGGGATGCCGCTCACACAGTTCGTTCGTGTCGGTTCGGAGAACGCAGCGCGCGCCTGGGGTGTATATCCTCGCAAGGGATCGCTTCAGGTGGGAGCGGATGCCGACATCACGATTGTGGACCTTGATGCGCGGTGGAGGATTGACCGGGGCCGGCTGCACAGTAAGACCCGCGTAACGCCGTGGCACGGGTTCACCGGCGTGGGCAAGCCGATCACGACCATCGTCCGCGGGCAGGTGCTGGAGCGGGAAGGGGTTTTCACACGCGGGAAGCCGCAGGGCAAGCTGGTGGGGCCGGCATAGCGGCGGCTTGCAAATTTGGCAGTTTCGGCGTATAACTATGGGCAGTTGCCGGCTGTTGGATGACCAGTTATGCAGGAGATACCATCTTGAGCGAGATCAAGACATTTGGCGATGAGCTTATCACCTGCCAGGCATGCGGGAAGACGTTCGTGTTTCGCGTGTCTGAACAGCGACGGATGTACGAAGCTCAAGGTGAGGTGGCGGCCCCTGCGCGATGCCCGACCTGCCGAGGTGAGGCGCGGGAGACGCCTAAGCGCCGAGAGGAGGCGCTGGAGAGGGGCAGGCGCCGAGAGGAGGCGCCGGAGACGGGCAAGCGCCGAGGCGAGGTCAAGTGGTTTAATGTACAGAAGGGCTACGGCTTCATCCGCGAGCCGGACGGGCAGGAGATTTTCTTTCACCGCAGCAGTCTCCTGTCGGCCAGCCCCTGGGAGGTCTTCGAGGGTCAGGCTGTGCGCTTCGAGGAAGAAGAAACCGCCAGAGGACCTCAGGCCGTCGCGGTTGAACTGATTGATTAGCCGGCCGTACGTTGCGACCGGCTTGACACCTCAGCCGGTTAAGGCTAATATTCGGGTGGACGATTAAAGGTAGATGAGTTTCCACCGCGGGAGGCATCCTGCGGTGCAACAGTGACTTGTTCGACTACGGTAAGGAGTACTACACCAGTGTCTACGACATCTGATGAATCTGCTTTGTTTCTGGACTTTGACAACGTTCGGTATGGCTATCTGAACACCTATCGACAGGAGCCAGATCCACAGGACTTGATGGCCAAGGCGCGCGAGTACGGGCGTGTCGTCGTCGCCGTCGCCTATGCTGATTTCACCCAGCATCCGCTGCACTATCGGCAGGGCCTTGAGGTGGCCGGCATCACACCGAGGGACATCCCGCGGCAGAGTAGTGGGAAGCATGCCAGATCGTCCGAAATGGTGATGCTCATGGACATCATTGACTGTCTGCTGGATCGACCCACGGTTGAGACGTATGTGCTGATGACCGGGGACAGCGATTTTGTGCGTGTGGTGGCCCGTGCGCGCCACCGCTTTGGCAAGCGCGTCATCATCTCAGGCGTTCCGGGGACAATCAGCCAGGATCTCATTTCCAGCGCCGACGATGCTGATCTGCTCATCCCAGAAGGCGTGGACCTGTCAGACGAAGGCGGCCTGCCGAGCGCTCTCCAGGCAGTGAGCGACGCCGAGGTTGGTTTGCTCAGGCTAATCCACTTTCTCGAGGGAAACCGGCCATATCTGACCCTTAACTTCGTTCATAGCTATGCGGTGAGTCCCACCGGGCGACTACGTCTCAGCGATGCGGAGGCTAACCGTCTACTCGATGTGTTTATTGAGGATGGGTTGCTGATCCCCTTCGAAAAGCGACTGGACGACGGACGGGTTGTCGTAAACGTTCGGCTGAACTACGATCATCCCCTGGCACGCCAGATTCTCGATCACAGATCCGTACCACCAGTGGGAAGCGAGAATCGGGCAGCTCTGGAGTAGTTGGTGGTGCTGGCCTGATTGGTCGGGTCACAGCCAATCACCTGATGATCGGACCGCTCTGTATATACCATACCGCGAGTGAGACGGATGGCCGTCTGCCCACTCGCGGTTTCGCTTTGTGGGCACCTGTTTGCATTAAGCACCCATAGGATTGAGAAAGGAACCTTGGCATGGATTACCATCTGTGGGATAGATTGGCGGAAGAGAACGACACGAAGATTGTGTATCTGGTCATCGATGGTGTGGGTGGCCTTGCGGTACCAGAGCGAGGCCAGAGTGAGCTTCAGGCGGCCCACTTGCCCAACCTGGATGATCTGGCTGCTCGCTCGGAGACTGGCTTGCTGGAGATTGTCGGACCGGGTATCACGCCCGGCAGTGGCCCCGGCCACCTGAGCCTGTTCGGCTATGACTCTCTGGAATACACCGTCGGACGCGGGGTGTTGGCAGCTCTGGGCGTCGATTTTCCGCTCCAGCCGGCTGATGTGCCGGCCCGCGTGAACTTCGCAACGCTGGACGAGCAGGGGAACGTCGTGGATCGGCGGGCCGGCCGCATCAGCAGTGAAACCAACGCGCAGTTATGCGCCAAGATCCGGGAGAACGTCCATGTCAACTTCGACGGCGAAATATTCTTTCAGACGGTCAAGGGTCACCGCGCCTTGCTCGTCCTGCGTGGCGAGGGCCTATCTGGTGACTTGGCTGACACGGATCCTCAGGAAACCGGCGTTCCGCCGCTGACGCCGCGTGCAACCAGCCCGGCCGGCGAGCGTACTGCGGCTATCGTGCGGGAGTTTGTGGAACAGGTGCGGGAAGCCCTGGCCGACGAGCATCCGGCGAACATGATCCTGCTTCGTGGCTTCGATCGGTATGAGGCCTACCCTTCCATTTCCGAGCGTTTCAAGCTGCGTGGTCTGTCCATTGCTGACTATCCCATGTATCGCGGTGTTACCAAGCTGATCGGCATGAATCTCCATCCGGTGGTAGGTGACATGGCCGGTCGGTTCGATGCTTTGGATGCTGCGTACGGCGAGGACTACGATTTCTACTTCTTGCACATCAAGCAGGCTGATGCACGAGGTGAGGACGGGGATTTCGACGGCAAGGTCCGCGTGTTGGAGGCGGTGGATGCTCTGGTCCCCCGGTTGACGGCGCTGGGCCCCGACGTTCTGGTTGTGACGGGCGACCACTCTACACCGAGCGCGTTGCGCGCTCATAGCTGGCACCCGGTTCCGGTCATTCTGCACTCGCGGTATGCGCGCGTCGATGGCGTGGACCGCTTCGACGAGTATGCGTGCGCGCGAGGCAGCTTGGGGCTGCGGCCGGGTGTGCATCTGATGGGGTTGGCGCTGGCCCACGCAGGCCGGCTGGCCAAGTACGGTGCCTGAACTCATTGTCAATGCCGACGACTTTGGCCGGCTGCCGGCCATCAACACAGCCGTAATCCGCGCCCATCGGGAGGGCGTGCTTACCAGTGCCAGCCTGATGGCCGCCGGGGATGCTGTCAACGAGGCTGTTGCGCTGGCCCACGAGTTTCCCACACTGGCTGTGGGCTTGCACGTGGTGGTCGTGGGGGGGCGTGCAGCCCTCCCGCCCGACGAGATCCCCCACCTCGTCGATGGCAGGGGGTATTTCGACTCGAATCCGGTGCGGGCCGGCCTGCGCTATTTCTTCACTTCCGCTGCCCGACAGGAGCTGGCGCGAGAAATCAGCGCACAGTTTGAACTGTTCGTTAGCCTGGGCTTGCCTCTATCCCACGTTGATGGACATTTGCTGATGCATCTGCATCCGACGGTCTTCCGCTTGCTGCTGCCACTTCTGCGGCAGCATGATGTGGCCGGCTTTCGGCTGCCGCGCGACGACCTGTTCCTGGCGTTGACCGCGCGACCAGGGCAGTGGGCTACCAAGATCACGTGGGCAACCGCCTTTGCCGCGCTGTGCCGTTGGGCGCAGCCTCATCTGCGTGACAGCGGCGCTGTTGCCACCGATCGCGTTTTCGGTGTTTTACAGAGTGGACAGATGACCGAGACTTACGTGCTGCGCCTGCTGGATCGTCTGGGCCGGCGGGTCTGCTCGGCCGAGCTGTACTTTCACCCCTCCACCGAATGGCTGGGCGAGACCTACGGACCGAACCCGCAGGACCTGGCCACCTTGTTGAGCCCGGCCCTACGGCGCAAGATCGAGCGTAGGGGCATCTGGCTGACGACCTATCCCAGTCTTCGGGCTCGCCAGTTGCATGAATGACCATGTTAGTCTGGGTTCTCTGGCTGTTGACTGCTGCCAGTTTCGCGTATTGGATCGTTGCCTGGTGGTGTACGCGCAGCTTCTGGCGCGAACCCGTGCCGGCCTCGACATTTACACCGCCGGTGTCGATCTTGAAGCCTGTGCACGGCATTGACCCCGGTGAGTACGAGAATTTTGCTAGCTTTGCCAACCAGGATTACCCCATCTACGAAATCCTGATTGGCACTCTGGACACGCAGGATCCGGCGCGCAAGATCGTCGAGCGCGTAATGCGTGACTTCGCTGATGTGCCGATTCGCATCATCGACGCCGAGCCGGTGGGCAGCAATAACAAAGTCAGCATCCTGATCTCTCTGGCCGCCGAGGCGCAGCACGACTTCCTCGTGATCGGCGATAGCGACATGCGGGTGACGCCTGACTACCTGCGTCAGGTGGTGGCTCCGCTGGAAGATGAGTCGGTTGGACTGGTCACGTGCATGTATCGGGCCGAGGATTTGCGCACTCTAACAGCACGGTTGGAGGCGCTGTATCTGGCGACCACGTACATGCCGTCGGTCCTGGTTGGACATCGTTACTTCAAACTGCCCTTCGCACTGGGTGCGACGATGGTGCTCAGGCGCGCCGACCTGGAACGGATCGGCGGTTTTGCTGCGATAGCGGACTATCTGGCCGATGATTATCAGTTGGGCAAGCGAGTTGGCGATCTGGGCCGGCAAGTCAGGTTCGCCAGATACATGCCGCGCAACATCCTGGGAGCGACCACCTTCGGTGAGCAGTGGGATCGGGAGGTACGCTGGGCCAAGTGTGCGCGGGTGAGCCGGCCATTGGAGTATCCCTGGTATTTCGTTACGCTGAACATCCCCCTGGTGTCGCTCACCGCGCTGGCCATGGGACTCGCGGCGGAGGGTTGGCTTCTCGTGGCCGGCACGATCTTATTTCGATGGCTGATTGGCTGGTCCGTTACTGGCTATTCTGGTGATCGTGCGGCCCGACGTTGGTTGCTCTTGCTGCC
>JBHHTZ010000225.1:0-6405 GCA_046753605.1 Anaerolineae bacterium | reverse complement strand
TAGTGAGAAACGAGACCGACGAGGTGGCTGTAACCACCTCCAGGACCCGGCTCGAAACCTCGAACGATGTGCATGGCCTGGCCGAAACCTGTCGCCAGGCGACTGGTCTGGGAACACGGCAGCCGGTCCTCGTCACGCTGCTCACGCTGCGAGCGACCGCTGCTGTGCCTCGCTTCGCTCCAGCCGAGCACGTGCTTGTCGGCCCCGATCCGGGCGCCGCACAGAAAGGACAGCGCGAGGTCTACTGGGGGCCGCAAAGTGGCTGGCTGGCAACAGCGATCTACGAGCGCAAGCAACTTCGCTCCGGAAACCGCGTGTCCGGGCCGGCGGTCATCGAGGGAGAGGACACCACCTACGTCATTCCCCCAGGGTTCCAATTCGTTGTGGATCAACGACTGAACGGGGTCTTGGAAGCAGTAACCAGTAATCAGTAAACAGTTATACTGATCACTGGCCACTGGGAAAGGGAGCGGGATTATGCGCAAACAAATCACGGAATACCTTGACATAGACCTGGAGCGCGAGATGTGGTGTTGTAATCGCTGCGGTGGCGATCTCGTCTCGGCGCGTGAGTCGTACAAGCAAGGCTGCCTGGTGGCGGAACGTGACCCGCGTGAAGTGCACCAGCCCCGCGCCCCCGACGACGCGCCCTACACGTTTGCGCCCGATCCGGCGTGGTGCCGGATCGTAGAGTTCTACTGTCCCCACTGCGGGACGATGGTCGAGAACGAGTACCTGCCGCCGGGGCACCCCATCACGCACGACATCGAGATCGATGTAGATGATTTGAAAGCCAGGTTCCTGCCGGCATGATACAGGTGTCCGGTGGGCGGGCCCTGGTGCGTTCAACGCTGCGCGGGCGCACCCCACCCCGACCACCCTTAATCCCGTTCGTCCACAGCCTGGCTGCGAGGCTGGCGCAGATCTCGACCCGCGCCATGGCCCATGATCCGACGCTGATGGCCAACAGCCTGGCGCAGGCCCAGGCCCTGTTCGGCTACGACGCGATTACTGTCGGCTTCGACGAAACCGTCGCTGCCGAGGCCTGTGGCTGCAAAGTGGAATGGGCCGAGGACAGGCCGCAGGTCTGCTCGCATCTGTGGAAGGAGGCGAACGTTCCGGAGGCACACGCGGTTGCCCAACGGGGACGCGTACCCGTGGTCGTCGAGGTGGTCCGGCGGCTGAGGAGTATCTTGGGCGAGACGGCCGCCCTCATCGGCGTCGTCCAGGGCCCCTGGACGTTGGCCTGTCATCTCTACGGACCGGACTTCAGTCGTGACTGGGCCGGCGACGCGCCAGACCCTGCTGATTGTCTGGCACTCGCCAGCCGCGTGGGTGTGACAATCGCCCGCCTTTTCGGCGAGGCGCGCGTGGACGCCTTGTTGGTTATGGAATCCAGCCGGCTGCCGGGCACAGCGGTGGCTCGGTCAGGAGACCGGCCCCAGCAGTTAAACGTGCTGCGGGGGACCTATCGGCCTCTGTGGAACGTGGCGCGGTTTTACAACGCACCGGGCATTCTGGTGCTGCGCGAACACCAGCCGGCGGGCCTGGCCGAACTGACGGCGTTGGGGGCAACAGCCCTGGCGCTGGGGCAGGTCGGTCATGCCGCTGACGAAGCCTGGCCTAACGCGCGGGTTGTACCCGGTCGAGCAATATCGGCAGCAGCGCTGGCCGGTTCGCCAACCACGGTTGCGGCCGCCATCGACAAGGTCGCCAGTAGCGCGCCGGCCTCACCCTGGTTTCTAACAACCGAATGGGAAGTCCCGACGGATACACCACCTGAGAACCTGCACGCGGCTGTCGCCGCCGTGCGAGCGTTTGATAGCAGATAGCAGATGGCGGATAGTCTATCAGCCAGCGACTATCAGCGACCGACCATCAGCCATCTGCCAACAAGGAGGTCAACATGGGCTACACAATCGACATCGACGTCGGTGGCACGTTCACTGACTGCTTCGTCGCCAATGGAGCGCAGGTCGTCACAGCCAAGGTGCCAACCACGCGTTACGACCTGAGCGTCTGCTTCACCAACGTGATCGAATCCGCGGCCGAGGAGTGCCACCTGGATCTTTCAGAGTTGCTGAGTCAAACGGACGTGCTACGTTATTCTACCACCATCGGCACCAACGCATTGATAGAGCGCAGCGGTCCGAAGCTGGGTCTGATCACCACCCGTGGTTTCGAGGACACGATCTTCATCGGCCGTGCTCGCCAATGGGCCGACGGCCTGCCGGTGCAGGAAACTCGTGAATTGGCCCGCATTCAGAAGCCGCAGCCACTCATTGGCAAAGAAATGGTCGTCGGCGTTCGCGAGCGTGTGGATTGCTTCGGCCAGGTTGTCATGCCTTTGCAGCGAGAAGACGTGATTGATCAGGTGCAGACTCTTGTGGATCGCGGCGCACGCGGTTTCGTCGTTTGTCTGCTGTGGTCTTTCTTGAATCCGACCCACGAGCAGATGATCCGCGATATCATTCAAGAGGAGTATCCCGACACGTACCTGGGCAACATGCCGACGATCCTATCCAGCGAAATCTCCCCGCGCTCGGGAGAGTACACGCGCACCATGACCGCCGTGGTGAACGCCTTCACACACCCCGAACTGGCGGAACAACTCTGGGCGCTGGGTGAGAAGATGCGTGAGGCGGGGTACACCAAACCGATGATGCTGGTCCACAACACCGGCGGCAGCAAGAAGCTGTCCCGCACCAAGGCCATCAACACGCACAGCGCCGGGCCGGTGGCCGGCATCTACGGCGCGGCGCACCTCGGGCGGCTGTACGGGGTCGAGGACATCATCGTCACTGATATGGGCGGGACGAGCTTCGACATCGGCGTGGTTGTCGGTGGGGAAGTCCGATCCTACGATTTCCGGCCGGTGATCGACCGCTGGCGCATCCAGACCTCCATCGTCGAAACCAAATCCATCGGCGCCGGCGGCGGCTCAATTGCCTGGTTCAACCCGACCCTGAACCGGCTGGAGGTCGGGCCGCGCAGCGCTGGCGCTATGCCCGGGCCGGCGGCCTATGACCAGGGCGGCGAGGAACCCACGGTGACCGACGCCGACGTCGTACTGGGATATATCGACCCCGACTACTACCTGGGCGGACGCTTCCCCCTCAACGCCGCGGCCGCCCGGCAGGCGATTCAAACCAGGGTAGCCCATCCCTTGGGGCTTGACCCGGTCGAGGCAGCCTGGCACATCCGCCGCCTGGCGGACGGCACCATGGGCCAAGAGATTTTCAAAGAGGTGGCACTGAAGGGCTTTGATCCACGCAATTTCGCGCTGTTCGCGGCTGGCGGCGCCGGCCCGACCCACTGCTGCGACTATAATCAATTCGTGGGCGCTGAGCGCATCATGACGTTTCCTTTCAGTTCCGTCTTCTGCGCTTACGGCGCGGCGACGATGGACATCATGCACATCTACGAAAAGACGCGCCACATGCGCCTGACTCAGTTTATGAGCGGGCAGATGACCGAGGACTATGATACCTTTAACGGGATCGTGGAAGAACTAACCCAGACGGCATTGCGCGACTTTCGCCTGGAGGGGTTCGCTCCAGAGGAGGTGCAATTTGCGCTGGAATTGGACATGCGCTACGGCATGCAACTGAATTTCACTCGTGTGCGCTCGCCGCGGAGGGCACTGGCCGGCCCCGAGGACGTACAGGCGCTGTGCGATGCCTTCAACGCCGAGTATGCCCGGCTCTTCAGCCCGGAGGCGGCCTTCCCCCAGGCTGGTATCGATGTGGAGGAGTTCTACCTAAAGGCGTGGGTGAGCGTGCCGCCCCACGATTTCCCTGCTTTGCCCTCCGAGGGGGCTGACCCATCGGCGGCGCGCAAGGGAAGCCGGCCGGTCTACTGGCGCGCCGAGGGCGATTTTGTCGAGACACCCGTCTTCCAGCGCGAGGCACTGCGTTGCGGCAACGTGGTAGAGGGGCCGGCGGTGATCGAGGCCGAAGATACGACCATCGTCGTGCCGCCAAGCTGGCGCTTTTCCGTGGACGACTATCTGAATGGCGTCATCGAACAAGCGTAAGTAACTACTCGGCCTGCTCGGCCTGGATTGGCCAATCCGACGGAAGCGGGTGGGTAGGTGCGAGCGTAAAAGGAGGATACAAATGAGTGGACGTGATCTGGAGATTCGGGAACGGTTGCGGCCGGAACCGATGACCGAGCGGGAACAGGCCGGCCAGTCCGTGCTGGATGACCTGAGCTTCAATATCTTCAGCCACAAGATGACGACAGCCGCCGTCGAGTGCCAGGAGCTGTTGAATCGGCTGGGGGCGAGCACCGGCGCGCGCTGGGGAGATTCTTCCTTTGCCTTCTACACCGCCTCGGGTGACATCGCTACCTGTTCGACAGGCATCTACTTCCATGCCTTTCTGCAGCAGATCCCGGCCAAGTACGTTCTCAAACACTGGCGGGACGAGCCGTCTGTGGGCATCAAGCCCGGTGACGCTTTCTTCTGCAACGATCCGCTCTACGGCGGTGTCCACACGCCTGACATGATGGCTTTCGTGCCAATCTTCTACCAGGACGAGCTGATCGCCTGGGCCGGCGCGGTGGTCCATTCGGGGGAGTCCGGCGCTCAGGACCCTGGCGGCGTCACCCCCCGCTCAGCCAACCGTTACGAAGAAGGACTCCACATCCCCCCGGTCAAGATCGGTGAGAACTACATCCTGCGTGAAGACGTGCTCAACATGTTCGCCAACAGCGTGCGCGACCCCCGTACCTTACTGGTGGACATCAAGGCGCGCATAGCTGCCTGCCGGCGGGGGGAGAGACGTCTGCTGGAGGTGGTCGAGGAGCGTGGGGTCGATTTTGTCATCGGTGGCCTGCGCCGTATGATTGACACAGCCAGCGAAGCTGCCCGCCGTCGTCTGGAGAGCCTGCCGGATTGTACCGTGCGCCAGGTTGTGTTCCTTGACACCGTCGGGACCGAAGACGGCCTTCTTAAGCTGTCTCTCACGCTGAACAAGCACGGTGATCGGCTGACGATGGACTTCGCCGATACCTCGCCCGAGGTGCCCGACCACTCGATCAACACCTTCTCCCACACCATCGTCGGCAAGTCTTCGGTCTACCTGTGCAACTACCTCTTCCCCGACTTGCCTGTCAACAGTGGCTTACTCGATGTGCTTGACTGGGAGTTCCCGCCGGCGACCTTTATCAACCCCAACCCCGAGGCGCCTATCTCGCTGGCACCCTACACAATGAGCGCATTCAATCTGGCCTTCAGCCTGGCTTGTGCGAAATTGATCTTCAGCGAGCGGAGTGAGCACGCGGTTGCGCCCTGGTTCAACAGCTTCAATATGCCAGTCTACGGCGGTCTCAACCAGTGGGGCGAGCCGGTGGCCGACGTCTTCAGCGAGATCAACGCCGGCGGTACTGGTGGTCGGCCTCACGGCGATGGGGTCAACGTGGCCGGCTCGTACTTCGCCACCCTGTCCGACTGCGGCGAGGCCGAGATGAGTGAGACCTACATTCCGGTGCTGTACCCCTTCCGCAGCCGCCACCTGCCTGATAGTTTCGGACATGGCCGGCATCGGGGCGGGGCGGGGATGGGTGCTGCCTACATGGTTCACAATGTCCCCTGGCTGTTCCTGGGTTCCTTTGGCTATGGCAGCAGATATCCAAATACTCTGGGTCTCTTCGGAGGCTATGCCGCACCCAGCATCCCGGCTGTGCGCGTGCGACGTAGCAACCTGCCACAACTGATGGCCGAGGGCGCGCCGGCCGTGCCCGGTTCAATCGGTGAGTTGTTGGGCCAGCAGGCGGTGGAGGGGGGTTATCAGTTCAGCTCCGTGAACTGCCCGGGCGAGCCGAGCCTGGCCGGCGACATCCTGCTGGTGCCGACGGGCGGCGGTGCCGGCTACGGCGACGTACTGGAGCGCGACCCGGAGGCGGTTATGCAGGACCTGCGGGAGGGGCTGACGACCCACTGGGCGTCCGAGAATGTCTATCACGTCGTGTACGACCCGGAAACACTGCAAGTAGACACGGAAGCCACCGAGGCTGCGCGAGAAGCAGCCCGGCAAGACCGGCTGAGACGCGGAAAACCGCTGGCCGAGTTCGAGGCTGAGTGGTCCCAGAAGTCGCCACCCGAGCCGGCCTTGCGCTTCTACGGTGCCTGGCCGCATCCGTCCGAGGGCCCACCTCCAGGCCCGCCAGGGATGGGATGATCCGTTCCAGCAACATCAAGTCGGGCGCGAGAAAATGCATGCCGCCTGGTTCGATGGCTCCTGCCGCAGAGCCACCGAGTCTGCAAGGACGTCGGCGCAGCACCCCCCTTTGACGAGCCACAGGTTCAGAACTATAATGTCAACGTCCTGCTTCCACCGCTCCCGGTCCCAAACAGCAACCCATGGCCATCCCAATTCTGCACAGCAAGTTCAGCGTTCCGAC
>JBHHTZ010000224.1:0-6411 GCA_046753605.1 Anaerolineae bacterium | reverse complement strand
CCATCCTTTCTTGCAAAGTAGCAGGGATTCCTCACTCCGCTGGCGCTCCGTTCGGAATGACATGTAAGTGTGGCCACATCCTCGTGGTAGGTTTCCAGCAGTTCGTTCAAGTTCACTACAGTACCCGAAATACGTCCCCTGAGCGCGCCGGCACAGCTAGAGAGAGGCGGCCGCCGGCCACAGGAATCCGCGTGTCTCCCCAGACATCGGCCACCGCCCCACCATCTGGCAAGTAGTTCGCTACGCCGATATTCACGATTGCCTCGGATAGGCCGTTGTTGAGGACGATGATCAACGTCTCGTCCTTCAACTGCCGGCCAAAGGCGTACACCTCATCCCTGGCATGGAGTCGCGTGTAGTCGCCGCGCCGCAGGGCGGGATGGGCGTGGCGCAGGGCGATGCAGCGTTTGACGAAATCGCGCAGCCCGGTGTTCCAGCGGCTCTCATCCCACGGAAAGGCGCGCCGGCAGTCCGGGTCCTTGCGTCCCTCCATGCCGATCTCATCCCCGTAGTAAACGCAGGGCGCACCGGGGTACGTCATCTGGAACAACGTCGCCAGTCGGAAGGCGGATTCGTCGCCCCTGGCGATCGTCAGAAAGCGAGCCGTGTCGTGGCTGTCCAGCAGGTTGAGTAGAGCCTGTGTGACTGCCGGCTCGTACAGGCCCAGCATCCGGTCGATAGTGTCTGCGAACTCAGCCGCGTCAAGCTTCGGCACTGGCGAGTAGCCGACGCCGGCCAAGAGTCCCTGGTCTGCATCCCGAATGAAGAAGCCAAGACAGGCTCTTGTGAACAGGTAATTCATTGTTGCATCGAACTGATCGCCCCGCAACCAGCGGGAGGCGTCCCCCCATACCTCACCTACCAGGTAGGCCTCCGGGTTCGCGTCCTTCACCTGCCGGCGAAACTCCCGCCAGAACGCATCATTGTCGATCTCTCCTGGCACATCCAGCCGCCACCCATCGATGCCGAACTGGATCCAGTGCCGGCCCACATCCCACAGAAACTGGCGCACAGCCGGCGTGTCGGTGTTCAGTTTGGGCAGCGCATGCAGGTTCCACCACGCCACATAGTTGGGCGGTCTCCTTTCATCGTACGCGTACAGCGGGAACCCCCGGACGTAGAACCAGTCGATGTAAGGTGAATCGGCTTCGTTCTCCATCAGGTGGCTGAACTGATAGAAACCCCGGCTGGCGTGGTTGAACACCCCATCGAGCACAACCCGAATACCTCGCTCGTGAGCAGCATCCAGCAGACTCCGCAGAGCCTGGTTGCCGCCCAGGATCGGGTCCACCCGATAGTAGTCGTGGGTGTGATAGCGATGATTGGCCGTCGATTGGAAGATCGGGTTGAAGTAGATGGCCGTGACACCGAGGTCCTCAAGATAGTCAAGATGCTCCCTCACGCCCAGCAGATCACCGCCCTTGAACCCGTGGCGCGTCGGCGGGTCGACCCACGGTTCCAGATTCGATGGCTTGGGCGCAGCCTCGCTGCGAGCGAAGCGGTCGGGAAAAATCTGGTAGAACACGGCGTCTTTGACCCACTTGGGGGGGATGATGGATGGCACAAGCTCTCTCCTTCTGTGATTCGTTGATGAATGTCGGATCCAGGTGAAAGATTCCAGCCGGATTTGGCACTAAGTATAGGTATTGTAAAGCGAAGCTTACTCGAAAGGCAGATCAATCGCCGTCCTCCCCGCCGGCACGGCCTGCACCTGAGCCGCTTCGGGCCGGCTGCGCCACCACAGATACAGCCACTCCGCTCCTACAGCGCTCGTCAGGGCGATGGCGGCCATGGTCGCGCCGGCCAGCGGCAGCAGCGCCCCCACGCCCAGCATGACCGCGACCAGCACCACCACGTCCAGCACAACGGCCTGAGTGATCGCACGTGTGTGTCCGACCTGCACCATCAGGCCGCGCTGCCATGAGAGCAGCGTGTCCAACCCCGGCAGAAACGCAAGAATCATCGTCGGCACGAGAGCGAGAGCCACCAGGTCTGGCGTGAGACCGGAGACTCTCTCGAACCACAGGCGGCCGGCCGGCGTGACCGCAACCAGGGCAAACCCGCCGCTGAGCGATAGTGCCAGACCCGTTGTGAAGCGGAGCAGCTTCTCGAAACTCTGTCCGTCCTTCAGCAGCGCCACCACCACCTCCTGGTACGAAAAGGCAAAGGAGCGCGCCAGGAAGATAAAACCCATGATGACCGGCCAGACAGCCAGGGACGCCAGCGGCTGCGGCGCTCGCGCCAGCCCGAACGTCAGCACCGGTCTCCCCACCAGCGTGATAAAGGAGGTCAGCGCCAGCGGCACGTAGAATTCCAGCAGCTTGCCCCACGGCAGCGGCTCGTCCTCCGGCGAGGGTTCGCTGAGATGCTCGCGCACAGTAGAGCGGGCGAAGCCATAGGAGGCCAGCGCAGCGGCGATGACGCCGGTGCTCAGCGCAATGCCGCCCAGCGTCGCACCCGAAAAGCGCCGCGTCAACAGCCCGGCTGCCAGTACCACGCCGCCGGCTACGACCCGGGCAGCGATGGTCAGTGGGACAACCCTTGTGCGATCGAAGCGGATCAACACGCCCTGCCACAGCCGGCGATACGCTATCGCCGGCGTCCACGGTGTCATCAGCAGGAACGCCTTCCGGCTCGGTTCGATGATCTCCGCCGGCGCGCCGATCAGATTGCCCACAATGAACCCAAACAGCGGCGTCAGGGCGATCACAACGTGCAGCGCCATGAGGGTCGCTGACAGTATGTGTGTAAAGTTCAGCAGCCGCTCGTAGGACCGTTTACCCCGCGCCAACGCTGTCCCCGCTGTCAGCAGCATGATGATCGGACTTTCTACGATGAGAGCCAGCGAGAAGGTGACGCCAACGGCTGCCAGATTCCGCGCCGGGTCCGGCAGCCGCGCGACCACCGCTGCGATGGCCGGCTGTTCAAACGCCATCATCAGCCACATCGCTGCCAGGGGGAGCCAGAACCAGAAGATGCGCTTCTGTGTCAGAGGTGGTTTCTTCGTCATGCGCGGAAGTCTAGTCCCGAATGGCCGGCAAGTCCAGTGGGCTACCCGTAGGTTGAAAGGTGGCAAGTCAAAGGCTGGGGCAAGCGAAATTTACGCAATTTTTTGATAGGTGAAGTTGGCAGATGCTCAGGAACTGCTATAATTGGTCGTGCCATGATACGCTTCAGAGTCGGCCTACGGATTCCCCCCATTCTGGTTACCAGCCTGTTGGTTTTCCTGGCTACCCTGCCAACGAGTGCCCAGCCGGCGCTGCAAACTGGCTCCCACGCGCCGCACAACCTCAGCCCGGCCGCGCGGCGGGCGGCACAGACGCTTCTGTCTCGCGGTGCGACCATCGCCTGGCACGAGCGCACCGGGGTCCCGGACTTCATCACCGCCGACCGCAGCCGGCCCATCTCGCTGACCGGGGATACTCTCTCGCTGACACACCCCCAGGACGTGGCGCTTCGGTTCTTCGCCGAGTACGCCCCGCTGTTCCGCATGACTGATCCCGCCGGGGAACTGGCCGTGGACCGGGTCGAGGAGGACGCTCTGGAGATGCACCATGTGCGCATGGAGCAGTACGTTGATGGGCGACCTGTGTTTGGCGCGCAACTCATCGTGCACCTGACGCCGGACAACCGGATCGTGGCCGTGAATGGCAAGTTCGCTCCCCAGGCGACAGCGCCGGCCAAACCGGCGCTCACGCCGGCCCAGACATATATCCGCGCCAGGCAGGACCTGGCTCTCACTGGCGAGTTGGAGACAGGTAAGCTGGGCGCAGAGGCGAGCGACGGCCCGATCCTGCGCGAAAGCCAACTCCTGGTATTTAACCCGGCCCTCCTGGACCAGGGGCCTGATGAGAACCATCTGGCCTACCGGTTGGTGATCGACGACCCGGCCGGGCCGGCCATCTGGGTGGTCTTCGTCGACGCCGAGACCGGCGAGCTGCTGTTCCACTACAACGACCTTAAAACGGGGAAGGATCGTACGATCTACGATCTCGATCACAGCACCACGCTGCCGGGGACGTTGTGCTACAACGAGGACGAGACTGTCAGCTCAACTCTTGAGGACTGTGTGGACGCCTTCAACTTCACCGGCCAGACTTACGACTACTTCTCCGCCAACTTCAACCGCGACGGTTACGACGATGCCGGCGCGACCATGAAGGCCAGCGTGCGCTACGACAACTGGGCCAACGCCTCCTGGAACGGATGGCAGACGACGTTTGGTCCCGGATGGGCGGTTAGAGATGTGGTAGCTCACGAGTGGACCCACGCCGTCACAGAACACACGGCCAATCTGATCTACAGCTTCCAATCGGGCGCGTTGAACGAGTCTTTCTCTGATGTCTTCAGCGCCATGGTGGACGACGATGACTGGCTGGAGGGCGAGGACCTGGCCATTGGCGCCATCCGCAGCCTGTCGAACCCGGCGGCCTTCGGCGATCCGGGCAAGCTCAGCGACTACCTGTGTACCCTGGGAGACAACGGCGGCGTACACACCAACAGCAACATCGCGAACCACGCCGCCTACCTCATGGCAGCCGGCGACACGTACAATGGATTCACCGTCACGGGCATTGGCCGGCCCGCCGCCGGGCAAATCTACTACCGGGCGTTGAGCCAGTATCTGATCCCCACTGCCAATTTTGGCGATGCGTACGCCGCCCTGCTCAACGCCTGCGATGATCTTTACGACGCCGCCACCTGCACCAGCGCCCAGATGGCTTTGGATGCCGTGGAGATGAACACCCAGGTGCCGCCATGCACGCCGGCATCGCCCGGGCCGCCCGACCACGCGGGAACCATCTTCAATTCGGAGTTGGCGTGGTTTAGCCAAGATCCCAACGCCGATGTGCTCAGTTACGACGTGTTCGTCGAGGCCGGCGACCCCTCTCCCGACGTGCTGGCGTGTGACAACGCGACCTCGACCACGTGTGCCCTTGGAGCTCTCAGCCCCGACACGACATACTTCTGGCAAGTGGTGGCCGACGATGGCGCCGATACCGTCAGCGGGCCGGTGTGGCACTTCACGACGGCCGATGGGCAGGTGGCCGGCTTCCCCTTCTACGACGGCTTCGAGCACGGTCCTGAGCTTGTCGAAAGGGCAGGAATGCTGGGGCGAGGCTGGTCTGTGGCCTCCACCGATCACGGGGAGGCGCTTGTGAGCAGCTATGCACGCTACGCCGGCGCATACAGCCTCCTGCTGGACGACGCCGTGGGAGACGGCGCATTCTCCACGGCAGCACTGATTCTCACCATCGACCTCGCGGGCCAGTCCGACGTGAACCTGGACTTCTGGTGGCGGGAGTTCAGTGATGAAAATCACGCCAAGGACGGCGTTTTCATCAGCGACGACGGTGGTGCTGGCTGGTACCAGGTGCTGTCCTTCAACAACGGCCCGTCGTCCTACCAGAACGAAGTGATCGATCTGGATGCAGCGGCCACGGCCAATGGTCTTACCTTGAATAACCACTTCCAAATCAAGTTCCAGTTCTACGACAACTATCCGATCAACACCGACGGTTATGCCATCGACGAGGTGCGTGTGTACGCATCGGGTGGCAATCCTCCGTACGTGCCCGGCTCCCCGGTCCCAGTTGATGGTGCCACGAATGCATACCCTCCATCGACGCTGGAGTGGACGAGCGGCGACGCCGACGGTGACGGCGTGACTTACGACGTCTATCTGGACACAGTCAACCCGCCGGCCACCCTGGCGTGCAGCGGTGTCGCCACACCACAATGCGCGCCTGGCCCCCTGGCTCTCAACACCACCTACTACTGGCAGGTAGTCGCTGATGACGGACCTGGAGTCTCCACAGGGCCAGTGTGGAGCTTCACCACCGTGGCCAAAGCCTCCGTGCCTTTCTACGACGGATTCGAGTCTGGCGAACTGGGCGCCGGCTGGTGGATCGACGCGACGAATGATGGGCGCGTGTGGGTTGGGCCGGCATACCCTTACGCCGGCAGCTTCAGCGCCTATCTGGACAATCGCACCGCTCTGGGAGTCTACTCCACGGCCGCGCTGGTGCTGTTGGTTGATCTCGCCGGTCAGAGTCAGGCCGAGCTGGACTTTCGGTGGCGAGAGTTCAGCGACGAGAATCACACCCTGGACGGCGTGTTCATCAGCGACGATGACGGCGTCACCTGGTACAAAGTGTTATCTTTCAACTGGGGTCCGTCTTCTTACCGGCGCGATGTGATCGACCTGGACGCCGAGGCGGCATCCAACGGCCTCACCCTCAACGACCACTTTCTGATTAAGTTCCAGTTCTACGACAACTTCCCTATCGACGTTGATGGCTATGCTATCGACGAAGTCCGGGTGACTGACCCGTCCGCGTCGCCTACGCCCACGCCTACCAGCACAGCCACGCTGACACCGACATCGACCAGCACGCCTACCGCGACGGC
>JBHHTZ010000223.1:0-6448 GCA_046753605.1 Anaerolineae bacterium | reverse complement strand
AACTTGTAGAGTAGCGTGGACAGGCCCACACCGAAGAAGAAGAGCGCCAGGCCGATGACGAACTGATCCATCTTCAGGGTGGTGGTGAAGTAGGCCAGAGCCAGGCCGAATAGACCACCTACCAGCATCGCCAGGAGAACGCCGTAGAGCAGACTACCGAAGCGGTAAGCGCCCAGGAACCCGACAGACGCTCCGACGAGCATGATCCCCTCCTGGGCCACGTTGAAGAGACCTGTCCTTCCGCCCAACATCGTTCCCTGGCTGGCCAGGACATACGGCGCCAGCGCCAGCATCACGAGCCTGGCAAAGTTCACAATCTGCATCTCAAGCTGACCCATTGCCTAGCGCCTCCTGACCACATCAGACAAAAGGACAAACAGAAGAACCAGCGCCTCGACGATGAACACCATCTCCCCAGGGATCATCATGGTCCGCTGCATGGCGCTGGCGCCGACTTCGAGGACAGCGATGAAGAAGGCCACGAACGGCACGGCCAGATTGTTGCCCTTAGCGATGAGGCCGATAATGATTCCCAGCAGCAGGTAGTTGGATTGCAAGCCCTCGATGAGCCGGTGCTGAACGCCGGCCACCTCCACCGCCCCGGACAGGCCGGCCAACGCGCCACCCAGGATCAGCGAGAGCAGAAACATCCGGCGGACGTTGATCCCGTAGACCATGGAGGCTCTTGGATTCGCGCCGGTCGCGACCAGTTCGTAGCCGGCAGCGGTTCGGTTGGTGTAGACGTACACAAGGGCAGCGATGACAACGGCGATGATAATGCCCGAATGCAGCGGCGGCCTGGAGATCAGCAGCGGCAGCTCGCCGCCGGCGCCAATGGGGATCGTGGTAGGGTGGCCGGCTGCGGGGTCCCGCCAGACCGCGGTGGCGACGTAATCGACCAGGCTGAAAGAGACGAAGTTCATCAGCACGGTGGTGAGGATCTCGTTGATGTTGAATCGGTATAGGAGCCAGGCGGGTATGGCCGCCCAGAAGCCGCCGAAGAGAACGCCGGCCAGGATGACCAGGGGCAGCAGCAGGAGCGTCGGCAGGCCGGCGAACAGGATGCCCACGGCCGTCGCCCCAATCGCGCCGACGATGAGCTGCCCTTCCCCGCCGATGTTGAACTTGCCGGCGGCCAGGGGCACCGTGAACGCCAATGCCTGCAACAACAGCGGGACGAACTTCAGCAGCGTCTGCACGAACCCATTCGGCGTCCTGAAGGAGGTGAACAAGATGGTGGTGTAGGCCTTCGGCACGTCGAAGCCCATGAGGGCGATGAAGATTCCGGCCGCGACAAAGGATGCAGCCACAGCCAGGACGTACGGAATCAGCGCGCCGGCGCGAGCCCTCGCGCCGTAGCTCAGTGCGATGGTTTGCTCACTCACGTGTTTCGACCCCGCTCATCATCCTCCCCAGATCGTACTTATCGAATTCGTTCCGTTCGAGAACCCCCACGATCTCGCCGCGATAGAGGGCAGCAATCCTGTCGCACAGGAGGAAAAGCTCGTCCAGGTCTTCGGCGAGCAGGAGGGTGGCCATCCCCTGCTTCTTTCGCTCCAGGAGCTGCGAGTAGACGAACTCCATCGAACCTATGTCGAGACCTCGAGTCGGGTTGTGCGCAACCAGCAGTTTCACAGGGCGGGAGAAAGCCCGAGCGAGCATGACGCGCTGGATGTTTCCTCCCGAAAGGTTCCCTGCCACCTCTCCTGGGCCAGGCGTCTTGATGTCGTACTCTGAGATCAGTTTCCAGGCGGTCTGGAAGATGGCTTTCCAGTCCAGGAAGCGCCCGCTGTTGTACGGCGCCTGCCGATGAGTGCCCAGGATGAGATTCTGAGCCACGTTGGCTGTCGGCAGGAAGCCGTCCTGGAGTCGGTCTTCGGGGATGTAGGCGACCCCTCGCTCCAGCAACTCTCGGGTTTCGGTGTCGGCGATGCTCACGCCGTCAATCCAGATGCTGCCCCCGGTAATCGGTCGGATACCGACCAGGCTCTCGGCCAGTTCCTGCTGACCGTTGCCGGCCACGCCCGCAATGCCGAATATCTCCCTCTCGCGGATCTGGAAGGAGCAATCCTGAACGACCGGCACACCGTCTTCGCTGACCACCCGCAGGCCCTGGACGCGCACGACCGACGCCTGGCCGATCTCCCGCGCTTCGGGGTCGAGGCCGGCGGCCGAGAACAGCAGGCTCTTCTCGATGTCCAGCCCCTCGCCCACCATGCCCCGGACCAGAGACTCCTCCGTGGCCTCACTCCGTGGCACAGTCAGGACGTTCCGGCCATCTCGGAGCACCGAAATCCGGTCACAGACGCCCAGCACCTCCCGCAGCTTGTGGGTGATGAAAACCACGCTCATCCCCTCCCCGACCATGACCTTCAGGGACTGGAAGAGGGCATCTACCTCCTGAGGTGTGAGGTTGGTCGTCGGCTCATCCAGAATCAGGATTTCGACGCCTCGATAGAGGGCTTTGAGAATCTCGACCCTCTGCCGGACGCCCATGGGGAGATCTTCGATCCGGGAACGCGGATCGACGTCCAGCCCGAACCTCTCCGACAGATCGCTGATCTTCCTCTCCTGGTCCTCGAGGTGCAGCACGGGCCAGTTCAGCAGCGGCGTTCCCAGCACGATGTTCTCGGCTACAGTGTAGCTCTCGATCTGGAGAAAATGCTGGTGTACCATCCCGATGCCGAGTCGGATGGCATCCTTGGGCGACTGGATCGTCGCTTTTTCGCCGTGCAGATAGATTTCGCCGGCGTCGGGTTTGTAGAGGCCGTAGAGGATATTCATCAACGTGGTCTTGCCGGCGCCGTTCCCGCCGAGAAGGCCATGAATCTCTCTGCGATTCAGTTGCAGGCTGACATCATCCAGGGCGACGACCGTCCCGAAGGACTTACGCACGCCCCGCATCTCAAGAATGGTTGAGTTCTTCATCGAACACCATGAGCCAGTGATCAGTGACCAGTGATCAGTAAACAGTGATCAGTTATCGGTCTCACTGATTACTGATCACTGTTTACTGTTTACTGAATACTGATCACTGATCACTCGATAGGGGTCGTGTCCTTGGCGACTTCGATCTTGCCGGACTGCACGTCGGCAATGATCTGCTTCATCTCGCTGTTGATCTGGTCGGACACGTTACGGAGAGGCATTTGGAGGGCAACCCCGGTGTCGAAGCCCAGGGGGTAGTAGCCGCCTGTCTCGCCGGCCATGATCTTCTGGACGATGTCCTCCAGCGGCCCTACCCAGTCGTACAGGACCGAGGTGATATAGTTATCGGGGGCAAAACTTGATTTGTCGGTGTACTTAGCCGTCGCCCAAACCTGGCCCGGCGCCCCCTTGACCGCCTCGAACAGGCCGAACATGCCCAGGTTGAGGGAGCCCACGATCACGTCGGCGCCGTCGGCGATCATCGCATCGGTCAGCTCTCGGGCTTTGGTGGGGTCGTTGAAGTTGCCGGCCCACACCGGCTTAAGTTCCACATCGGCGCCAAGATCGTTGATGGCCTGCTCCATGGCATGAACCTCGGCATACGAGAAGGGCAGGGTCAGCCCGCCGATGTAGCCAATCTTGCCCGTCTGGGTCTGCTTGGCGGCCAGCGCGCCGATGGCGTAGAAGCCGACCTGGAAATTGCGGTCGATGATCCAGAAGTTGTCGGGGGCGTCTTCCACGGCCCCGTCCCCCTCGGCGATGAAGTAGACTTCGGGGAACTGGCCGGCCAGGTCCTTGGTCTGAGAAACGAACTGGCCGCCGTGGGTGAAGATGATGTTGAAGCCGTCGTCGATGTATTCACGCATGACCCGATCGACGTCCGGCACGGGCACGCTCTCGGAGTAAGCCACCTCGACGCCCAGGTCCTTTTGGACGGACGTGACGCCTATGTAGCCGAGGGTGTTGTAGTCGGCGTCGGTGATAACGCCGGGCAGGATGGCCGCGAGCTTGTATTGCTGGGCCGGCGCAGCTTCTGGAGCCGCCGCTTCCTTGGTCGGGGTGGGCGCCGCGCAGTTCGTGGCCGCTACCGCCAGCACGACGAGCAGTGCCATCAAAACATATCGGTGTTTACGCATGGATGTCTCCTCCTTGGTTGGTGGGGGTGAATGATGAACCGCCGGCATTATAGCACTGGTGCGATGCCATGTCAACCACTTTTGCTCAACATGCTGAGACGCAGTAGATCCAAATTTGCTCTGAGGGGATCGCCAGATCCCCGCTGTCGGTCTGGGTCTGACGATCCAGACCGAACAAAACTGGATCTACTGAGACTATCCACTTGTTGAGAGTTTCAGTCTCGCTGCCACGACGGGGTCAGATGGGATGTACACCTGTTCCCTTGGCAAGATCAATTGCTTGTAGTCCCCTGATTCCACATGGACACGTTGTGACTCCACGAACTCGGTCAGATCAATTATCTCGACGATAGCACTCTGCCCGTATTCTCTCAACACGGCACCTCGAAGACCAAGCTGAACGGCTCTTCTCCGTTCTCGAGCGCCAGATGGATCATGGTCCGGATCCCATTGAAGTCGCACCGACGACCTGGCAACAGATGACATCCAAGCCTCTTTGTCGGGGTATGAGTCGGGGTCATATGTGGACGGCACTGCCTCTGCGAGAATCGATTCGAAGAAGTCTAGTTTAAGGCGAATCGCCAAGGTGATCTCCTGCCCGGATTTCGTGCCCCAGCCTGAGCGATACATCATCCACAGGAAGTTTGGCTTGATCCAACTCATGCGATTGTAGCTGAAGTCTCCGCCAAATCTTTGGTGCCTTACAGCATACCGGCCGATTGCAGGGCGATAGGCCTGATACACAATTATAGACGAATGGTCGTATTGTGCGAGGATGTGGCGACCGGAAGCAGGCCAAGTTGCCTTCTGGTCGAGGTATCGAGCTGTCTGAATGCTCATCAGCCCTCCAATTCACGCGTCTAACAGCACGGCGAAGGCGAAGCGTCAGCGAGCCAGAGGCTGGCAAGCGGACGGCAGTCCGCCGTGCCGCCAAGAGGGACGCTTCGCGTCTTGGCTAGCGGCGCGGCGGATAAGCCGCGAGCAGTCCGCATGAATGCCGGCCCGGACCCAAAGTACATACCGTCTGATAGAGTTTAAGACGATAAGAGCCCCGGAGCCTGTCCTGAGGTCCCTCCTGAGCACGTCGAAGGAATTGCCGAAGGGACAAGAGCCAATTGTCTGAGGAGCCGTGTGACGGAAAACCTGTCACGCACGGTTCTGAAGTGGCGGCGGGGCGGGCGACCGCTCCGCCGACCATAATTGTGCGGCGCTTACTCTCAATACCGGTACAAAGCATCATCTGGAACGAGCTGCCACCGCTCCCCGTCCGGCCATACCACCACACGACCTCCCAGACTGTCATCCCGAACGAACATCACGACCAGCTCCGCGATCTCCTTGGGCTGTATCAGCTCAAGGGGTGGGGGAACAGACTGCTCAGGGGCGCCGCCAGCGTTGTTCACGAGAATATCGAGCCCCCCGAAGCGCTGGTCCGCGAAGGCGACCATTGCCCGCACGTCTGCTTTGATGGCTACATCGGCCAAGACAAAGGCGGCACGACCACCGTCTGCCTCAATCCGGCGCACGGTCTCTACGCTCCCATCCTCATCTACGTCGGCGACGACAACCGCCGCGCCGAACACCTGCCCAGCCACAAGGGCCAGATATCGCTGCCCGGCGGCGCTCGAGATCCGGGCGAGTCCTTCGAGGAGACAGCCCTGCGCGAGGTACACGAGGAGCTGGACGTAGAGCCGGCCAGCATACAGGTGCTGGGTCGATTGACACCCCTATACATCTCGCCCAGCAACTAGTGCATCCGCCCGGTCGTGGGCTACGCGGCGAGCCGGCCCGATTTCCGCCCGGACCCCGCAGAGGTTGCCGAGGTTCTGGAAGTTCCTCTGGCCGACCTGCTCGATCCGTCCACCGTGCAAGAAGAGGACTGGAACCTTCGTGGCCTCCAGGTCCGAGTACCCTTCTTCGCCGTGAAGGAGCACAAAGTCTGGGGAGCGACCGCCATGGTCCTGGCCGAATTCGTCGAACTCGTTCGCAGTGTGATGAAAGTGTGAGCGTATCAAGCTCCCCCCACGAGTGTTTCGTTCCCTGTTTCGCGGAGGTTGACTCAGGTACAGTTTAGCGCAAAACGCGCAATTGTTCAACTGGCAAAGGCTCGTGTGCATGCCTTGGTGGTGCTCAGTATCCTGGTCCTGGCACTGCTGGGCCGGATGCCGGAGAGTCAGGCCGGCTGGCTCACCTGTCCCCCCAGGTGGTGATGCTGGCTGGCGCAGGCCGGCGCCGGCCACGGCGGGGGATGAGGAGGCCGGCCCATGGCAGACGCCGGCCGATCCAGTGGCAGCATCTGACCCACACCTGGCACATACCACTGATGCGCAGCCTGCTGCTGTGGGGGTTGTGGGCACTCAGCGGGCAAGTCGGGCCGGCGTGGG
>JBHHTZ010000222.1:0-6487 GCA_046753605.1 Anaerolineae bacterium | reverse complement strand
GGATAGGGGGAGAAGAACCACGGATCAGCAGAAAGACGCGGATAGGGGGAGAAGAACCACGGATCAGCAGAAAGACGCGGATAGGGGGAGAAGAGCCACGGATAAGCGGAAAGACGCGGATGTCCCTGTCCCCCTATCCGCGTCTTTCTGCTGATCTGTGGTTATCGCCGGCCACGCCCGCAGGTCGTCAGCAGATCATCAGGCAACGATCCCCGTTAGCTGCTCCCGCTGACCCTCCAGAACCTCCGCCAGTTCATCGGGGTCCGTTCCCAGGTAGCCCTCCAGGGCGAAAACGAGCTCATCGGGTGGCGCCGCGACGTCTGCCGGCGGCCGCAGGCCGACGATCCGCCACGGAATGCCTTGCCGGCGGAAATCGCGCAGCAACCAATTGATGAACTGAACTGAAACGAGCCCGCCGCCGGCCTCGGAAGCGGTGAACTTCACGTAGCAGGCGCCGGCCGGCCACTGGCGCGGGCCTGGATCGGGGTGCCCGCCGCAACTGCCCAAAGTCGTAATCCCAGGGAGATGGTTCAGTGCTGCTACCAGATTCTGCACGCGCGCGTCGATAGGCTCAGACATTCTTGAAGTGCCCTCCCTACCCGCATACAATCGGTCGATCTTCGAAGCGACCAATATCAAACAGAATACCGCCAGGCATGCTATCAGGTTCATCAGGTACTCTCCTGACTTTTGCTGATAGCGCGCCCTACTTCTTCTCAATTGTCAAAGGGCACTATGCAAAGAGCCAGCACTATGGCGCTGGGATGATCCCCTCCGCCTCAGCCACCTCGTTGGGAAGAACGTTCACCAGAACCACGTTTCCGTGCCTATCCAGAACCGCTGCCTCCTGTCGCGAGTAGAACATCCCGTAGAGCTGCGCCTCGACGTCGGCAATCTCGAACCGACCGTCTGAATCGGTCGTGCCGGCTGGCTGGTGTGCCAGGTAGGTGAAGGTCAATGATCCGTCGGCGTTCTCTGTGGCTCCCACGACGTATATCTGCTCGTTTGCCGCCGGCTGACCGGTGTCAGCATAGCGGATGGCACCGCGTATCGCGCCGATGCCGGCCTCTGGCGTCACTTTCGCCAGCACCGATGGGATTATTACCTGGGGGGTGGGCAGCGTGTGCAAAAAGGCGTAGATGTCGGCGATGCCGGCCTCACTCACCTGACCCGGCCCGAACCGGGGCATGTTTTGGTAGGGCGCGCGAACCTGGCGTACAACCCTGGAGAGCGGCAGGTCCGTTTGTGCAATCGTCGGACCGATTCGCCCTTCGCCTTGTGGGCCGTGACAGGCGATGCAGCCCAGACTGCTGAAAAGCTGCCGGCCGTGGCCTGCGTCTGCCATCATGCCGACTTCTTCGCCCTCTTTGGTTTCCTCGATGGGCGGTGTGGGTGACGGGGCCGGCGTGTCCGTCGGTGGCGCTGCCGTAGGCGTTGGCGGTGGCGTGGTAGGCTGGGGCGTGCTCGTGGGCGCGACGGTGGGAGTGGGCGCCGGCGGCTGCGGGGTGTCGGTAGGCGCGGCTGTGGGCGCCGGCTCCTGGGCCTGGGCCTGGCTTCGCGCCTCGGGCAGGGCCGGCGCCATCGGCGGGGCCAGAAAAGTACCGCAGGCAACGGCTATGCTGGCAATCAGCGCCACTCCCAGGGCTGCCAGCAGGATTGATCTCGACTGTGTCTTCTTATTATTCATTCGTCAGTATCCTCGCTTACGCTCTGTTACACCTACCGCCACTCCGCTTCGCTACGTGGCTTACTATCAACAGCATCAATCATACTCCTGGTTCTCCTGCACGGCAGTAAACTGCGATACATCGCGTGGATAGATTTAATTCTGGAATTGCCTTACTTGACAGACTGGCTTCTCTGTGGTATCATTCGAGCCTGTTTACCCCCTCCCCCTGGGGGAGGGGGGCGGAGGCTAGATGAATGCAGATGCCCGAAGCCGATAAAGGAAAGGTACTGGCCCGACTCAAGAGCATCGAAGGTCACGTGCGCGGAATCCAACGCATGGTGGAGGAGGATCAATACTGCATTGACATTATCCGGCAGTCCCAGGCTGTGCAGCGGGCGCTGGATAGGTTCAATGCTTTGATCCTCGAGAATCACTTGAACACCTGTGTCACCACTGCTATCCGCGGGGAAGATGTGGATGAACGCGAGCGTGTGGTGGCCGAAATCATGAACGTGTTCGAGACGGCCGGCAAGTTGTGAGAAGCTCTCATCACCCGAAGGAGGTAAAACTGTGGCTTCTGAGACGTTGAAGGTTCCGAACATCTCGTGTGGACATTGCGTGGCAACCATCAAGCGCGAGCTGGAAATGCTCGATTCGGTTGCCGGCGTAACAGGGGACGTGGACACCAAGTTGGTGACAGTCGAGTATGCCGATGGTGGTGATCCAGATGCGGTCAGGAAGACGCTGGCGGAGATTGGGTATCCGGTTGGGCAGTGATCAGTGAACAGTGATCAGTAAACAGTGAACAGTGAACAGTGAACAGTGAACAGTGAACAGTGAACAGTGGTCAGACGGTATCTGATAACTGATAACTGATAACTGATCACTGTTTACTGAGCACGGGGCAGATGAGTGATAGGACTATGAGTACTCTAAAACTGAACTTGCCCGTCACGGGGATGACGTGTGCCAATTGTGCCATGACGATTGAGCGCAATCTGAAGCGGCAGGCCGGCGTTCAGGATGCCAGTGTGAACTTCGCCAACGAGCATGCCTCGGTCACTTACGACACGGCCACGGTTTCGACGGGCGATCTGATTCACCTGGTGGAAGATATCGGCTATGGTGTGGCAGCGGCCAGGGTGGACCTGCCAATTGCCGGCATGACGTGTGCCAACTGCGCCATGACCATCGAGCGATCTCTGAACAGACTCGACGGCGTCATCACTGCCAACGTGAACTTCGCCAACGAGAAGGCCAGCGTGAGCTACCTGCCAGGCTTGGTGGGTCGGGCTGACCTGATTCGCGCTGTGGAGGAGGCCGGCTACGAAGTCATCCAGGTTGAGGGTGAGGAACAGACGCTGGAAGATGCTGAGCAGGCGGCGCGCGAGGCCGAAATCCGCGATAAGCGTAACAAGGTGGTTGTGGGGGCGGTGCTGGGTTTGCTGGTCATGCTGGTCAGCATGGGGCCGGCGCTGGGGCTGATCCCGAACTTGCTTTATGGTCCCTGGATCGCTTTCGCGCTGGCGACGCCGGTCCAGTTCTACCTGGGTCGGGATTTCTACGTCAGCGCCTGGAAGGCGACCAGGAACCGGACCGCCAATATGGACACGTTGGTCGCTCTTGGGTCGTCTGTGGCCTATTTCTACAGTGCCACTGTGCTTATCTTCGGCATTGCCGGCCCTATCTACTTCGAGACGGCGGCCATGATCCTGACCTTCATCGTCATGGGCAAGTATCTGGAGGCGCGGGCCAAAGGCCGCGCTTCCTCGGCGATCCGCGAGTTGATGAACTTGCAGCCGGATACGGCCGTCGTGCTGCGCGCCGGCCAGGAGCAGGAAGTGCCTGTGTCCGAGGTTCAGGTGGGTGACACTGTCGTCGTCCGGCCCGGTGGCCGGGTTCCCGTCGATGGAGTTGTCATTTCCGGGCACTCTGCTGTGGACGAGTCCATGGTGACGGGCGAATCCATCCCGGTTGAGAAGACCGAGGGCGACGAGGCGATTGGCGGCACGATCAACAAGACGGGCGTTTTCCAATTCAGGGCCACCAAGGTTGGCTCGGAGACGGCGCTGGCCCAGATTGTGCGGTTGGTCCAGGAGGCGCAGGGTTCCAAGGCCCCGGTCCAGCGCCTGGCCGATCAGGTGGCCGGCGTGTTTGTGCCCGTTGTCATTGGCCTGGCCTTGCTGACCTTCGCGGCCTGGTACTTCGTGGCCGGCGTCGGCTTCACCCAGGCGCTGGTCTTCATGACCGCCGTCTTGCTCATCGCCTGCCCGTGCGCCATGGGACTGGCAACGCCGACAGCCGTCATGGCCGGCACGGGCGTTGGCGCCGAGAACGGCATCCTCATCAAAACAGCCGAGAGTCTGGAGCGAGCCGGCAAGCTCGACACCATCGTCCTGGACAAGACCGGCACCATTACCCAGGGCGAGCCCGAAGTAACCGACGTGGTGATTTCGGAATTCGGATTTCGGAATTCGGATTTGGCGGTAGCGTCCGCATCTGCATCAGGTAGCCCTCCATCGCGAAGTACCCTGACGGACGCTTTCAGGGCGAGTAATGTAGCAGAACCGAAATCCGAAATCCGAAATCCGAAATCTGAAATTCTCCACTTCGCGGCCAGTGCTGAGCGTGGCTCTGAGCATCCGCTGGGCGAGGCGATCGTTCGCCGGGCTGAGGAGGAAGGGATCGGGCTGGCGGAGGCGGATGGCTTCAATGCTGTGGCCGGCCGCGGGATCGAGGCGCGGGTTGACGGCCGGTCGGTTCTTTTGGGCAACATGGCTCTGATGGCTGAACGTCAGGTTCGGATGAACGGCCTCGGTGAAGCCGTCGACCGTCTCCAGTCCGAGGGCAAGACGGCGATGATCCTGTCGGTGGATGGCGAGGCTGCCGGCGTGTTGGCAGTGGCAGATACGATCAAGGCAGGGTCGCAAGAGGCCGTCGATGAACTCCACGCCACGGGCCTGGAGGTGGTGATGATCACCGGCGATAACGAACGCACCGCTCAGGCTATTGCTGATCAGGTCGGCATTGGTCGTGTGATGGCTGAAGTTTTGCCGGAGGACAAGGCGAATGCCGTGAAGGCCCTGCAGGAGGAAGGCAATCTGGTCGCGATGGTTGGCGATGGCATCAACGACGCGCCGGCCCTGGTCCAGGCAGACATCGGAATTGCCATCGGCACGGGCACCGATGTTGCCATGGAGTCGGCCGATGTCACGTTGATGCGTGGCGACTTGCGCAGCGTGCCGCAGGCGATCCGGCTATCGAGGAAGACCATGCAGACGATCAAGCAAAACCTGTTCTGGGCGTTCTTTTACAACGTGGCAGCCATTCCGGTGGCGATGGGAGTGTTGGTGCCTTTCCTCGGGCCACAGTGGCAGCTCAACCCCATGTGGGCCGCCGGCGCGATGGCTATGAGTTCCATCTTCGTTGTGACGAATTCGCTGCGACTGCGTGGCTTGAAGTTGCAGCCGGTGTGAGGCCGGCACGCGACATCTGCGAGCACAGCCCAGGCCGGGAGCGGACATTCCGCTCCCGGCCTTCGTGTTTCCCGGGGATTAGACCCTAAAGGTTTCTGAAACCTTTAGGGTCTTGACTTGTTGGTAAACAGTGGGAAACTCGTTGGTGGGACGTAAGACGAACTCGGATGCCTGCATCATACAATCTGTATACGGAAACTTGACAAGGTAGGTCGTTGAGTTGCACGAGATGGCGTTGCTTTCTACACAATCATTGGCAAAGGAGTTGCCCCGATGAAGATGGTATTTCGATTAACTTTCGTTGCACTGGCGGTTGTTTTGTTCTTGGGTGTCTCTATCTCTCAGACTGCGGCTGCGCCCGATCCGGTCATCAAGGCGTGGTCGGCAAACCTGAATGCGGGCCGGGAGGAGTACTTCATCATCTGGCATGATGGGAATTCCTTCTTCGGCCACTTCGTCCGCGACAATGGTCTACCGCGCGGCGACATCGTCGAGATCGGCGGTAAGCCGGGCGCGGCACGGACGATCGAGCTGGCTTTCAACGGCCGGCGTGGTGAGTGGATTTTCTTCTGGAACAATGGCGAGAACATCATGGGCCGGCATCTGTTCGAGAATGGAAAGCCGAAGGGGCCGGAGTTCGTCGTGGTTCCGGGTGTGGCAGCCGAGATGGAACTGTCCATCAATGCCAGTGGTCAGTGGCTGCTTGGCTGGCCGGACGCGGATGGGAACTGGTGGAATCAGGTCATTGACAACGTCGGCACAACGCGACGTGGGCCGGCGATCCTGGCCGGCACGGGTGGCATCTACGGCCAGCCGGCGGACTACGCGCCGGGCAGAGACCGGCAAGAGCATCAACTGGTGTGGAGCGTTGGGAATACGGTCTACGCCCAGTTGTTCTTCGCCAATGGTCAGCCCAAAGGTGGGCCGTTTGTCTTGATCGACAACGCCGTAGGGCCTGACATTATTGGCGCGGGAGTGCCGCTGATCTTCCGCCGCGATGGAAACATCTACTCGCAGAACCTGTTCTCGAGCCTGTCGCCGCGTGGCAGGCCGACGCTGGGGCTGGATACCGGCGGCCGCAAGCTGGCGCCGGCCACGTTCCGCAATGGCCGGCGCGGTGGACGCCTGATGTCCTTTATCTCGGACGGTAACGCGTACTACTCCATGGAGTGGTTCTCGAACGGAGCCCCGGTGAAGGGCACCTTCAGGCACATATTCAACGTGGCTCAGCAGGTGGACTAGGCTCGCTTTCAAGACCGATCCCCCTCACCTCTGAAACAGTCCAGGAGGGGGGGGGGGGGGGGGGGGGGGGGGGGGCCCGGGCGGGGGGGGGGGGGCGCGC
>JBHHTZ010000221.1:0-6519 GCA_046753605.1 Anaerolineae bacterium | reverse complement strand
CTCAAGTACCTGGAGCACTTCCCCTACGAGTGCACCGAGCAGACGGTCAGCCGCTTCCTGCCCAACGTGCTCACCTACCGCGCGCTCACCGAGCTGGGCATCAAGGACCCGGAGTTGGCGGAGACGCTGCCGGCGCTGGTGGAGCAGGGGCTGGAGAAGCTCTACCTCCAACAGCACGAGGACGGCGGCTGGGGCTGGTGGAAGGACGACGAGAGCAACCCGCACCTCTCGGCCTACGTGGTTTTCGCGCTGCTCAAGGCGCGAGGGGCCGGCTTCGGAGTCCGAACCGACGTCCTGGGCAATGGCGAGTCCTACCTGCTGAACCAGGTGAAGGGAACGCGCGAGTTCAAGAACTATCGCGACGCCAACCAGCAGGCCTTCCTGCTGTACGTGCTGGCCGAGGACGGCAAAGCGCCGGCGCAGGCATTGGATGCCCTCTTCAAGGATCGCGAGAAGCTCAGCCACTACGGCGGCGCCTTCCTGGCCCTGTCCCTGTCGCTGACAGACCCAGAAGACACCCGCATCGACACCCTGCTGTCCGACCTCAACAACGCGGCCATCCTCAGCGCCACCGGCGCCCACTGGGAGGAGGAGAACTACGACTGGTGGGCCATGAACACCGACACACGCTCCACGGCGGTGATCCTGGATGCGCTGGCACGGCTGGACCCCGACAACGCGCTGATTCCCAACGTGGTGCGCTGGCTCATGGTGGCCCGCAAAGACGGCATCTGGGAGACGACCCAGGAGACCGCCTGGGCGCTCATCGGTCTGACGGACTGGATGCGCGTCACGGGCGAACTGGATGCGGACTATGCCTACACAGCTACACTCGACGATCAAGTGATAGCAAATGGAGAGGGGAAAGTGGAAAATGGAAGGGGGAAAGGGGAAGGGGGATTCCGTCTTCCATCCTCCATCCTCCATCTTCCAATTTCCATTCTCCAATCTCCATCTTTCCTGACGATTGGTCGCGGCGAGGGACCAGGCCGGCTGTACTATACCGCCCATCTCAAGGTCTACCTACCTGTCGAAGATATCGAGCCGGCGGATCGGGGCGTGATCGTGCAGCGCCGCTATTCGCTGGCCAGTTGTGAAGACGGTGTAGAGTGTCCGGACGTACGTGAGGCAAGTGTGGGCGACGTGATCCGCGTCGATCTGACCATCATCGCGCCCAACGATCTGTACTACGTGGTGGTGGAGGACCCGCTGCCGGCCGGCGCCGAGGCCATCGACACCGGCCTGGCGACGACCAGTCTGCTGGCCATGGATCCAAATCTCAGCCGGCAATCGCCGACGTTCTTCGGACCGGAGGGCGAATTCTACAATCCGTCCCTTCGACAAGGCTCAGGGCAGGTCTGGTGGTGGTGGAACTGGTACAGCCGCTCCGATCTGCGCGACGAGAAAGTCGTCCTGTTCGCCGACTACCTGCCCAAGGGCACCTACGAGTACTCCTACACCATGCGCGCCACGTTGGCCGGCGACTACCACGTGATCCCGACGGTGGCGCAGGAGTTCTACTTCCCCGAGGTGTTTGGGCGGAGTGGAGGCCGGCTGTTGTCGATTGGGGAGTAGTAGACTATAATTGCCACAAGGAGCCAGCACCGTCTACACATCGACATCCAAGATGACATCCCAGACCGACCCTCTCATCGAGTTCCTGCGTGGCCGGCTGTCGTGCCGGGACCTGCCGGAAGAGATCGCGCTGCCAGACAGCCTGTGGCAACAGATGGACGAACTATGGCAGCGTAGTACCGCACGCCTCAACGAAGGCGAGGTCAGCGAGTGGGGTGGTGTATTGGTGCTGGATGAACAAGGCAAACTGAAGCTGGTCAACGTCGTTGGGGGCACGGGAGAGTGGGTTCAATTGAGAATCGATCTGGATGAAACCTTCGTTGGGTCTTTTCACACTCATCCCTATGCTGACGGCACAACTGGAATAGGCTTCAGTGGGGCGGACATCGCAGATGCGATCAACAACCGTGAGTTGATCTCGATCGTGCAGAGCGGTCAAGATGTTTATGCCATCGTCAGGACGGAGGAAACACCTTTCCGAGTGGATAGGGAGTCGTTGAAGATAAGACTCGGAACGATCCACTGGCGGTATTTGGGTCAGGGCATGTCTGATCAACAAGCAGTGTACTACGCCAATTTGGATGTCTGTGAAGATTGCGGCTTGGCAATGTATGTGGGCAGGCCGTTCGAACCCTTATGGGAGGTGTATCGACCATGAAGAATGAGGAGATTGTACTTGACAAAGATGACCGCGATTTGGTCGAGATGGTAAAGCGTGGCAAGGAGATGCGGCGAGAGAAAGGCGTCTCAGAATCCACACAGGATTACGATGCCAGACACGCAACTCTGGAATGGCACCAGCTACGAGAGACACGCACGCCAATTGGGACTTACTACGTCGTGATTGAGTATAAGGACAGCGCCTACTGCGCTCATGCCCTCAGCTTCCCTGAAGTCACGGCCCATGGAAAGACCATGGAGGCGGTCAGGGAGAAGGTGGCTGAGGCATTGCGGGCGCATTTCGCCGGCCTGCGAGCCCGGGGCGAAGTCGTGCCCCTCCGCGAGAACAAGCGGGTGGAGGCGGTGGAGGTGTCGTTGGAAGAGATGCAACCGGTCCAGCCGGCGGAAGTGACAATAGAGATTGCCCCTGCCCCTCACGGGCCATCCAGATCAATCGTCTCGATCAGGACCGAGTTGATGTAGCCGCTGCACGCCGGCCAGTCCCCCTGACCAACGTGGCCCAGAGACAGCGTGTCCAGCTTGCCAACGTCCGACTGGAAGCCGGCCGGCCCGACTAACTGCCCGACCAACTCCCCCGCATCATCGTACACCGTCAGCGTCCCCATCCTTACGCTGCTGAGAATCTGTAACTCGGCCGTGTATGGCGCACCCCGCTGGATGGGGATCACCGTGCCACTCGTTCCGCCACACACATACCCCTGAGCTGTCTTGTAGTACTGTCCGTCGGGATACCGCCAGACGGCGTCGATGTGATCGAAGTAATTGGGACACCCTCCGCCATTGAAAGCGAACGAGGTGCGTAATAGCGGCCCAACCCCGCGATTGTCGAACGTAAGCTCGCCCTGAGTCAGATAGACGCTCATGTCACAGTTGTTGTCAGATGTGTTGAATTGTCCCTCGACGGTCACACGGAAGTCGCCGGTGTATAACTCGGGGATTGGACGCCGCAGAAGTCGCGTCTCTTGAGCGGATATATTGAGTACCGCTCTGGCATTGGCTTCATCGACGTAGACGTACTCCGGGTGGGTTGACGTGAAGCCGGCTGCGCTGGCGAACTCTTCCTCAAAATGGTAGCGCGCCGTGACAGACCCCTCGTACACCGGCCAGACCGCCACGTCATCCACGTAGTAGTATGAGTTCAACGAGCGACCCTCGATATGGAGCCACAGCGGTTCGTTCGTAGTCAGGTCCAGGGGAACATCCGTGGTGTGCTTCAACTGGCCGTCCAGGAAGAATCGAACGAGCCCATTCGGCAGGATGGTGAAGCTGTACTGATGCCATTCGTCGTCCAACGGGTCCCACGGCTCACGCCACTGCTGCTGTGGGGTAACGTAGGTGATCTGATTCGCAGCGTAACTCGATTCGATGTAGGCGACCCAGCCGCGGCACTGTTCGGCGTCGTCGTCGGGAGAGCAGGTGCTGAAGCCCAGTTGGCTAATGGAATACTTGCGGGGTCCCTCCCCATGTCCGCGTAGCCACCATTGGACGCGGATGCCTTCCGAGATGTCGAACGCATCGCGTGCGATCAGACCGCTGCCGAAAATGTCGTCACCGTTGCTGTTGAATGTGCTGGACTCGCCACGGCCTTCATCAGGATAGACGGCCGGCTGCGGATCACCGAAGATAAGCCACCGCTCCGTATCGATCCCTGATTCCCAATCCTCACGGAAGGGCAGCGCAGCGATCCTCACAGCGTTCGCAGCAGTCCCTCTTTCGGGATTGATCCCTTTAGCGGATAGCCTTGTCGATACGACGACAAGCAGTACGAGGCTGACCACAGCAATCGCTGCAAGGCCAACCCAAAAAGCTCGCCTTGAACGCATCCCTGCCGGCACGTACTGATCCAGGGCTTGGGGCATCCGATCGACTGGACCTGCCTGATCGGGCGTTGGTCCAGGGGGCGCCTCGGCAATCGGTCGGGGCGAGACGGTCGCTTCGGCCGCCTCAGCCCGGGTGAGCACCCCAGCGTCATCGCTCAGGAATGTACGCGCCTCACCTTTTGTCGCCGCGATGGTGACCCAGTCTGAGGAGCGCACGTCGCGGGGGTTGATCGGGGCTAACAGGTCCAGCACGCGTTGGGCATGGCCGGCGCCGATTAGTTGATCGCGATGCGCATCCAGGAGGCGGGCCACGTCAGCGTATTCGCCGGCTTCGCGGTAGTGATACGCGGCTTCCAGAAAGTCTCCGCGCGAGTCCTCGTAGTACACTCCGATTCGGCGGTGAACGTCCCGCTTCAGCGCCGGCTGTTCGCGGAGCCGGTCGTAGAAGTAGCGCCGGATCAAGGCATGGCAGTCGATCTCCCGCGTGCCGGCCGAGCGGGTGAGGATGTGCCGGCGCACCAGGCCGTGCAGCACAGCGATCGGAAGCTGGACGCCGGATGCAGCGCAGAGTTCAACGATGGCCTGGTCACGATCGTCGAAGGGCCGCCGGAAGGCCGCCACGACCTGGAGCAGGCGCGCCTCGTCCGGCGTCAGCGCCTTCGACACCTGCACCAGCAGGAATTGCTCGATATCGGGCTCGCGCCACAAACCGTCGATGAAGGCTGTCACTGAGGCGACGTTTCTCGGGTCCTCGAAGTCCGACAACTTGTTCTCGGTGACCCAGGCGCTGAAAAGCTGGAGGAACTTGGGGTTGCCCTCCGTGATTTGGTAGATACTTTCGAACAGCGGCGCCGGCAGGTTGCCCAATCCACCCTCAGCCAGCAGCCGGCGGGCATCATCGGCCGTGAGGCCGGCCAGCGGGCGAATATCCAGATCGACGGCGAAGTTGGGCTTCTCGCGGCTCAGCACGATGAGGTCCACCGGTTCGCTGCGGGAGGTGGTTTTGCGGAGAATGTGCATGAGTGAGGTGAACACAGCGTCGTGGTTGACCAGCTCGTAGTTGTCCAGGCAAAGCGTGCAGCGGTCGGCTTCCAGGACGCTGAGCAGGTGGTTGATTTTGCTGTTCAGCGGAGGGCGCTCGCCAGCCTTGGCCTGCAAGAAGTCCCAGTACGCCGCCTGTCCGAGCTCTTTGAGCAGCAGGGCGATGTCGTGCAGTGTCGCGTCCACGTCGGTGTTGATGCCGTAACGAAAAGTGAGCCACAGGACGGGGCCGCGTTGCTGTTGTGCGACCGCCATCTCAGCGCCAAGAGCCGTCTTGCCGGCGCCGGCCAGGCCGGTGATGATGGCCAGGTGATCCTGGTGGAGGCGCTCTCGATAGTAAGACAGTTCTTCTGCGCGACCGACGAAGTGCGAGATGCGCGGAATGTCGCTGGGGACAGTGGGTGTGGTGACGCGATAGCTTTGTTCCAGCGTCCACAACCGGTCTGTCAGGGCGTCAAGAGCTTCGGCTTGCCGGCGGAAGTATTGGCGCTGTCCCAGGCCCAAAGCATCGGCCAGGAAATCGCGGCTCTTACCCTGCACGAAGGCTTGTTCGAGGATGAAGTAGGTGTGCCACGCCTCGTCTGTGAGGTCGGGCTCGCTCGTGGCTGATTCCGTGGCCTGGGCCGGCTTGAAGGCGTCGAGGAGATCCTGGAGCATAGACTGGAGTGCCGCTCCCCGGCCTCGGGGGGTGTTGGGCAGGCGAAGTTGGATCCGCTGCGCCTGCACAGCGCGAAGCTGAGAGAGTGGGAGTTGTCCCAACGTCTCCAACTGGTTCCAATTTCTGAGGGCACTGGCAATCGAGTCGCGGCTAAATCGTGGATCGCTTTCCTGGGCTGGCATAGCACGCACTTTGTGTCTGCTGCAACTGCGGAATGGAGTGAGGACCTACTATAGCCGACTTTTGGGGTATTGTCAAAGCGCGCGCCGCCTGCCTGACGAATTGCAGAAATGTGACAGTTATCTGTCAGTTTGCCGGCAGGCCGCAGCGGAGTTCTGTGGTATACTGCGGCTGGGCATTTGCCCCCATGGACTTCCGAAGTCGCTGCCGGCGTTCTGGGCTGGATTCTTTGTGGTCGTTGTTATGCCTTATCCGCGCAGCCAGGCGAGCCGTCAGGACTTCGGGAGTCCCAGACCTTTCCCATCCCCCAGGTGTGCCATACGGATCAATGGCGATTCAACCGGTCGTAGAGGCGCCTTTCAGCCCGAGGTAGAGGATAAATCGGAGCCATCTTCTTGCAGCAACCAACATGATCGTCCTGGTCTCGCTGAAGCCATCAAAGCAGGTATCTCTCATGCAAGATCAATACCAACCCCGTCCACGGAACCTCATCCGCGGCACGATTCGCTCCTTTTTTGTGGTGCTGTTGTTGATCCTGTTTCCAGCAGCCAGTAATGCCCAACC
>JBHHTZ010000220.1:0-6615 GCA_046753605.1 Anaerolineae bacterium | reverse complement strand
GCTATCATGTGCTCATGATCGCTCCGACGTCCTTTTTCGCCGACTACGGGTGCCATGTGCGGATTCTTGAAGAAGCCCGCGTCCTACGCAAGCTCGGACACAACGTCACCATCGTCACGTACCACAGTGGCAAGGATGTGGATGGCCTCGATATTGAGCGCACCATGCCGATTCCTGGCCGGCGCGATGCCGTGGTTGGCTCATCGTGGCACAGGATTGTCTACAACGTCCTGCTGCCGCTCAAGGCTCTTGAGGTGACCTGGCGACGCCGGCCAGACGTCATCCATGGCCATCTGCACCCTGGCGCGCTCATCGGCTGGCCGCTGAGCGTGCTCGGTCGCGTGCCGCTGGTGTTCGATTTTCAGGGCAGCCTGACCAGCGAGATGGTTGATCACCACTTCCTGCGCCAGGATGGGCCGTTCTTCGGACCGATGCGCCGGCTGGAGGAATTCATCAACCGGCTGCCGGCGGCCATCATCACCAGCACGCAGCACGCCGCCGACCTGTGCGTGGCCGACTACGGCTGCCGGCCAGAGATCGTCCATCCCGTGCCTGACGCGGTGAACGCCGACGTCTTCCGCCCTGGGTTGCTGAGCGAGGCCGAACGCCGGGCCCGCAAAGAAGTGCTGGGCATCCCCGGCGAGCGCCGTGTTGTGGTCTACCTGGGCTTGCTAGCCGAGTACCAGGGAACCGATCTGTTGGTGAGAGCCGCTGCGCAGTTGCTGGCCGACCTGCCTGACGTGCACTTTCTCATCATGGGCTATCCGGGCCGGCATCGCTACCAGTACCTGGCTGAGCAACTTGGCATTGCCGATCACATCACGCTCACGGGCCGTATCCCGTACGAGCAAGCGCCTGAAGCTCTGGCGCTGGGCGACATCGCCGTGGCCCCCAAACTCTCCGCGACGGAGGGGAGTGGCAAGCTGCTGAACTACATGGCGATGGCATTGCCGACGGCTGCTTTTGACACGCCGGTTAGCCGCGAATACCTGGGCGCGGATGGCGCCTACGCACCGCCCGGCGACGTCGATGGGCTCGCGGCCGCCATGCGGCAACTCCTGGATGAGCCGGAGGGAGCAGCGGGGCGAGGCCGGCGGCTGCGCGAGAGAGCCCTGGCAAACTACTCGTGGGACGATGCCGGCCGGCGTCTCGTGGAGATATACGAACACACCATGACCATTGGGGATCAGAGAAATGTCGTTGGCCGCGCGTATCGGTGAGCTGTATCAGTATCGGGAACTGATTCGCAACCTGGTCGTCCGCGACCTGAAGGTCCGCTACAAGAACTCGGCCTTGGGCTTCCTTTGGAGCCTGGTGAACCCGCTGCTGATGATGTTGGTCTTCACCGTCGTATTCCAGATCATGCTCCCCAACCAGCAAATTCGAGCCTTTCCGATCTTCGTCCTGTGCGCCCTGTTGCCGTGGAACTGGTTCGCAGCATCGCTCAACGAGGCCATTCCCAGCATCATAAACAACGCTCACCTCATCAAGAAAGTCTATTTCCCCAGGGAAGTGCTCCCCTTGTCGGTAGTGCTTGCCAACGGCGTGAACTTTGCGTTGGCGCTGCTCGTTTTATTTGCCATGATTTTCGTCTACGGCGTTCATCTTTCGGCGTGGGTGTTGCTCTTGCCGGCCATTATGGCTTTGCAGTTGCTGTTCACCCTGGGCGTATCGTTCATCCTGTCCACGATCAACGTATTCTATCGCGATACCGGCGTCATCATGGAAGTGGTGCTTCTGGCCTGGTTCTTCCTCACACCCATCTTCTATCCCGTCACGCTGTTGTCGGAGCACCGCGAAATCTGGGGTATTACAATGCCGGTTCAGCGGCTGGTGTACATCTTGAACCCGATGGCCTCCTTGATCTCCGCTTACCGTGACATCCTGTGGGGGTCGCTAGAAGGAGGTCCGCCAGGGGCGCCTGGCCTGGATTTCCTAGGGCGGACGGTCATCACTTCGCTCGGAATTCTGATCGTCGGATACCTGTTTTTCACCCGTTACAGCCGTGTGTTTGGTGAAGAAGTGTAATGCTTGTATCGACTGGCGGAAGCAGCCTCCTGAGCCGGCCAGGTGATGTCGTACGAGCCGGAACGGAGCGACGTGGCGAGACGCCGGCCATCCTCTTCCAGGACGTGTCCAAACGTTTCGTCGTCTATCACGAGCGCCCGCGTTCGTTCCAGGAACTGGTCGTCAACCTGTTCCGCAGTGCCGAGCGGGAGGAGCTGTGGGCGCTGCGAGACATCAGCTTCCAGGTGCGGCGTGGCGAAACTCTGGGGCTTGTCGGGCACAACGGGTCGGGGAAGAGCACCGCGATGAAGCTGATGAGCCGCATCCTGGAGCCAACGGCCGGCCACGTCCAGGTCGAAGGGCGAGTCGCGGCGCTGATCGAGTTGGGCGCCGGCTTCCACCCTGATCTCACCGGCCGCGAGAACATCTTCCTCAACGGCTCCCTGTTGGGGCTCAGCCGCTCCGAGATGGAGCAACGCTACGACGAGATCGTGGATTTCTCCGAACTGGAGCGCTTTATCGACATGCCGCTCAAGCACTACTCTTCGGGCATGCAGATGCGGCTAGGGTTTGCCATTGCCACGTGCGTCGATCCCGATGTACTGCTGATCGACGAGGTGCTGGCCGTCGGCGACGAGGGCTTCCAGCGCAAGTGCCTGGCGCGGATCAACCACTTTCGGGGGAGCGACAAGGCGATCGTGTTCGTGTCCCACGATCTGGGCGCTGTGCGTCAGTTGTGCGACCGGGTCATCTGGATCGAGGATGGGATCGTGATGGCCGAAGGGCCGGCCCACGAAGTGGTTGCCCGGTATCTGGTGCGCGTCGGCGAGCAGGAAGAGGCCGGCATGGCCGCCGCAGCGGATGACCGAGACCCCCGCGCGGACGAGAAGAAGCGCTGGGGCACCGGCGAGGCCGAAATCGTCAATGTACAACTGCGGCGTCCTGATCCGGCCGAAGGATCTGACCAGGAGCGGGCCGGCGACGGCCGACAACGCCATCTGTTCGATCCAGAAGACGGCATGATCATTGACATCGAGTATCACGCGCGGCGATCCATCCGTGAGGCCGTGTTTGGCATTGGTCTGTTCCGCGACGATGGCACGCACTGCTACGGCACCAACACGGACATCGACGATCATGTGCTGCAACTCGAGCCTGGCCGTGGTCGCGTTCAGGTCGTCATTGACCGGTTGGCGCTCCTGCCTGGCATGTATACGTTAGATGTGGCCATTCATGCACCCAACGGTCATCCGTACGACTACTGGCGCCAGGCGTGCGCCTTCAGCGTTCGCTCCTCGCGCAATGACAGCGGCGTCTATCGACCGCGCCACCGGTGGATCATCAACGACGTTTCTGCAGACGAACAATGGCGCGAGGGAGTGGTCGATATCTGGCCGGTCGGCACAGTGATGCGCGAAACGTGAACGCTTCGCGCAATACGCAATACGCAGTACGCAACACGCTCTGCCTGCAAGCAGGACCACTATGAAGAGGGACTCTGTAAGCAAAGATCACGTCGATGTCGCAGACGTGCTGCGCGAGTTGAAGGACGAAGTCCGCCGGCAGCGCCACGAACTGCATGGAGCAGGTGCTCTCGCCGCTGCGGACGCGCTGGGTCCGGTCGGTCTCGACGCCGTCCAGAGTTCGGCCCGGGTCAACCCACATCTTCCCATTGCCTGGCCCGAGTGGCCACCGGGCATCATCCCGAAACTCGTGGCCCTCGCGCAAAAGATGACCCGCCGGCTGCTCCGCTGGTACATCAACCCCATCGTCGCCCAGCAGAACGAGTTCAACACGGCAACCGCCCAGGCCCTGACCGAACTGGCGGTCGAGATGCGGGCCGGCGATGCCCAGGCCCAGCACCAGATTCAAGAACTTCAGGCATCCAGAGGGCGCTGGGAGGAGACACAGGAACGCGAACGCCAGATACTCGCCCAGCGACTGTGGCGCTTGGAGCAGCAGCCTGTGCAGGGGAGCAGGGGAGCGGGGGAGCAGAGGGGCAGAGGAGCAGGGGAGCAAGGGAGCAGAGGAGCAGAGGAGCAGGGGAGCAGCCACATCCGCGCCTCCGCACCTCCGCACAGATCACTGCTCGATTACTACCATTTTGAACTCCGCCACCGGGGCAGCCCGGAGGACATCGCAGCCCGCCAGAAGCTGTATCTCGAGTATTTCAAGGATTGCCGGCACGTGCTGGACATCGGCTGTGGGCGAGGCGAGTTCGTCGTCCTGCTGCGCGAGCACGGCATCGACGCGCGCGGCGTGGACATCGATGCTGAGATGGTGGCTCACTGCCAGGCGGAAGGACTACCGGTCGAGCAGGCCGACGCGCTGAGCTACCTGCCGGCGCTGGAGGATGGCTCCCTTGATGGCGTGTTCATGGCCCAGGTGGTGGAGCACCTGACGCCGGCCGACCTGATTGCGCTCCTGAGACTGTGCCGGCAGAAACTCGCGCCGGACGGCGTGCTGGTCGCCGAAACCATCAACCCCACCTGTGTGTACGCCTTCGTTCAATACTACCTGATGGACCCGTCGCACGTGCAGCCGCTGCACCCGGAGACGCTGCGCTTCATGCTGGAGGATGCCGGCTTCTGGCAGGTTGAGATCGAGTACCTCTCGCCCGTGCCGGCCGACCAACGCCTGTCACCGCTGGCCCCTGACGGACTGGATGATGCCCAGGTGTCCATCCTCAACCGCAACGCAGAGCGCCTGAACGCGCTCCTCTTCGGCTATCAGGACTACGCGGCCATCGCTCGCCGGCCTCCAGAGGATCTGCCCAACGATGTCTCGGCGTAAACGCATCGCTGTTTGCACAGCCCAGGTCCCCTTCGTCCGTGGTGGGGCTGAAATCCACGTCGAATCTCTGGCGCGAGAGCTGCGCCGGCGCGGCTTCGATGTGGACATCGTCACGCTGCCGTTCAAAGAGTATCCGCGCTCACAACTGCTCAAGAGCTGCCTGATCTGGCGTCTCATTGATCTCACCGAAAGCAGTCAATCGCGCATTGACCTGGTCATTGCCACCAAGTTCCCCTCCTACGTCGCCCGCCATCCCAACAAGGTCACGTGGTTGATCCACCAACACCGTGCGGTTTACGATCTGTATGGCACCGAGCACAGCGATTTCACCGACTCGCCGGAGGATCGCCGCTTCCGCGTCATGATTCGGCAGATCGACAATGAGTCCCTGGCCGAATCGCAGCGGATTTTCACCAACGCGCGTAACACAGCCTCGCGTCTGGCCCGGTTCAACAGCCTGCACGGCGAGCCGCTATATCACCCGCCCAAGCATGACGGCCGCTACCGCAACGATGGCTATGGGGACTACGTATTCGCGGTTTCGCGGCTGGATCGGATCAAGCGGCTGGATGGCCTGGTGCGCGCCATGGCTCACACCCGGCCCGATTTGCGGTGTCGCATCGCCGGCACAGGGCCGATGGAACCCGAACTACGCCGGCTGGCGGCCAGGCTGGGCGTCGACGGTCGCATCGACTTTGTCGGTTTCGTGGATGATGATCAATTGATCGACCTGTACGCCAACTGCTTCGCCGTCTACTTCGCGCCGTACGACGAAGACTACGGCTATGTGACGCTGGAGGCTTTCAAGTCGCAGAAACCGGTCCTGACGGCCCCCGACAGCGGCGGAGTGTTGGAATTCGTCGAGGACGGGGAGAACGGGTTCGTGGTTCCACTGGATCAGCCGGCCAGCATGGCAGAGCGGATCGATCAGTTGCATGGTAACCCACGACTGGCAGCGCGCCTGGGAGAGGCCGGCCACGCCCGCGTGGCGGGAATCACCTGGGACTACGCCATCGAACGCCTGACCGAGACGCTGTAATCACAATCTGATCACTGATCACTGTTCCTTTGATGGGCGAAGGTCTCCCGACCGAGCCCAGTTCGCCTCGGTCAGGAGACCTTCGGCGATCAAAGAATCTGATGACTGATCACTGATGACTGATCACTGTTCACTGATAACCGATCACTGACGCCATGCGTGTCGCCTACTTCAGTCCGCTGCCTCCCGCCGCGTCCGGTATCGCCGACTACAGCGCCGAGCTGTTACCGCACCTCGCCCGGTACGCCGACATCACCCTCTTCGTCGATCCGAATGTACCCCTGGACGATGCCCTCGCGGGATCGTTTCCGGTCCGCGACATGGCGTCCTTCGGAGGCCGGCGCGACGAATTCGATGTGGCGCTGTACCACATGGGCAACGACGCCGAATACCACGAAGCCATCTGGCGCATTCTCCAAGACCATCCGGGTGTCGTGGTAGTGCACGAACCTCTCTTCTACCACTTCTTTCAGCAACTCACCGTCCCCAGGGGCGATGTCGAAGGCTTCCGCCGAATGCTGAAGGAGACCTACGGCGAGTTGGCGGCCCAGCGGGTGATCGGTCGCCTGGATGACGGGACCGTCAACCCCATAGCCTATCCGCTGCTGGAGCCGGTTCTGCACGGTGCTCTGGGCGCCGTCGTCCACAGCCGGCACGCAGCGCGTCAGGTCATCGAACGCTGTCCGGAGGTCCCCGTTGCGGCAATACCCCATCACCTCAGCCTGCCGGCGCCCTTCGACGATGAAGTAGATCGGGAAGCGATCCGCCGGCGCCTT